>NZ_VCDN01000094.1:0-712 GCF_033949405.1 Xenorhabdus santafensis
AGACAGCATTACGTTTGAGGATAACGGCGAGCAACTGACCGGGGAAGGCAAAAACCCACCGACCATCGACAGCAAAAACATCTGGGAAGACCCTGAAGGCACTTACCATGTGAAAGTCAAGGCGGGGGGTAAAATCGGTAAGTGGGAAATCACCACCAAAATAGACGGCAAGCCGCTGGACACCAAAACAGAAATCAACTTCGATGCGAATAAGGGGGATTTGGTCGATCCGAATAAATCCACGTTTGTTGCCAAAGAAAGTGAGTTGCCCAATGACGGTGACACCACGGTGATTGAAGTGGATTTGAGGGACAAGGATAACCAGCCCATCACAGGAGCTGAAAACAGTATCAATATGATACCGAATAACAGTGGGCTGTACGGTTCAGGCAAAAAAATGCCAACGGTCGACAAATTTAAAGAAGTCCCAGTGGGCAGCGGCCATTATCAGGCGACGGTGACCGCCGGCGATAAAAAAGGCAAATGGGAATTAGCCCCCGAAGTGTTCGGTAAACGGATAGAGACGAAACCGACGACCGTCACATTTGGAAAATCACTGGCCGATAAATTGAACCCGATCAGTCCTGAGGTTGATCCCGCTGATGGCAGCAATGCCCTGCCGGCCGACGGCAACACCAAGAAGACCCTAAGAATCAAATTGCTGGATAAAGACAAAAAGCCCATCCTCGGGGCCAAAGACAGCATCATCGTG
>NZ_VCDN01000095.1:0-301 GCF_033949405.1 Xenorhabdus santafensis
CTCACAACCCGAAGGTGTCTTCAGAATTGGAGTTTTTGAGAGACTCATCAGTCGCGTCATTGACGTCAGACTGATTGTTTCAAATTTTCAGCTTGTTCCAGATTGTTAAAGAGCAAAATATTGATAAACCGGCTCGCAAGCCCGCTTAGCAATATCGTGTGGCACCGCCTTTCACCCAGGGCCTGAGCAAAGTGGCGTCCCCTAGGGGATTCGAACCCCTGTTACCGCCGTGAAAGGGCGGTGTCCTAGGCCTCTAGACGAAGGGGACATCAAGTCTTCTTCGCAGACGCTGCTCATTCTT
>NZ_VCDN01000096.1:0-24667 GCF_033949405.1 Xenorhabdus santafensis
AGGTCTGCGCTTCGCAATCCGTGAAGGCGGCCGTACTGTTGGTGCTGGTGTTGTTGCTAAAGTTATTGCTTAATCTTTGATAATAAAAAGATTATGAAGAGAGAGGGGCGTAAGCCCCTCTTTTTTATGTAAAGCTACCTCTATTGGTAGCTTTTTTTATCTCTAAACAAAATAAAAACAGTAATTGAAATGAGATTCATTTCTATTTACACTTAATTGAGCGGCGTTTATTTTATAAACACAGCCTTCTTTAGGTGTGGATATTTTATCTAACCTAAACCGTTATTAAGAATGTAAATAGTTAAAAGAGTGTTTCCATGTATGTATGTCTCTGCAATGCAGTAAGTGATAAAACAATACGTAACGCTGTTCATCAGCGTCATGTGCGTTCCATCAGGGAATTAAGAAATTTTGTTCCTGTGGGAAATGATTGCGGAAAATGTATACGGCAAGCACGTGAAATATTGAATGAGGAAATAGCTCTACTGCCGCCAATAAATAATGTTGCATAAAATAAATACAATTTTCTTGCAATTACTCTGCCAAATTAGTACTACACTGTAGTAACTGGAAGCGGAGGAACTTGCTATGAAAGGTGATAAAAAAATAATTGCACATTTGAACAAACTTCTTGGTAATGAGCTTGTTGCTATTAATCAGTACTTTCTACATGCCCGAATGTTTAAAAATTGGGGCTTGATGCGTTTGAACGAAGTTGAATATCACGAATCCATTGATGAGATGAAGCATGCCGATAAGTTTATTGAGCGTATTCTCTTTCTGGAAGGCATACCCAATCTACAGGATTTAGGTAAGCTTAATATTGGGGAAGATGTAGAGGAAATGCTGCAATCTGATCTGGAATTGGAGTTACGTGGTGTCAAAGATCTCAGGGAAGCAATCGCATATGCTGATTCAGTCCACGATTATGTCAGCCGAGATTTAATGATAGAGGTTCTTGCTGATGAAGAAAATCACATAGACTGGTTGGAAACTCAACTTGAACTTATTACTCGAATTGGTATACAGAATTATATTCAATCCCAGCTCTCTGAAGAAGAATAGCTATAATTATGCGCTCTATAGTTTGATATATATAGAGCGCTCACCTCTCCCCAGCCCCTTCTTGCCTTTTAATTCGCACTTTTTTGCATAGATTTCACCCTTAATATTGCTTTGCGGGCAAATTCACGTATAATGCGCGAGCTTACCTACGCAGTAGGACTGATTTAATCAGTGATGAGCGGTGAATTTACCGCCATTAAAATACTCCCGATATGGGGGTTATACATTGAACGATTACACTCCCCCATCAATCGAAATGGGTGCGAGGAGTAATTATTTACGTTTATAAAATAGTTGGAGCTCTGGTCTCATGCAGAACCAAAGAATCCGTATCCGCCTGAAAGCATTTGATCATCGTTTGATCGATCAATCAACTGCGGAAATCGTTGAGACTGCGAAGCGCACTGGTGCGCAGGTTCGTGGTCCGATCCCGCTGCCGACACGTAAAGAGCGTTTTACCGTTCTGATCTCTCCGCACGTAAACAAAGACGCGCGTGATCAGTACGAAATTCGCACTCACAAACGTCTGGTTGACATCGTTGAGCCAACCGAGAAAACCGTTGATGCTCTGATGCGTCTGGATCTGGCTGCCGGTGTAGACGTGCAGATCAGCCTGGGTTAATCAGGTCATTGAACGATTGAGAGGTTGAAACAATGATTGGTTTAGTCGGTAAAAAAGTGGGCATGACTCGTATCTTCACTGAAGATGGCGTTTCAATCCCTGTAACTGTTATCGAAATCGAAGATAACCGTGTGACTCAAGTTAAAAGCAATGAGACAGATGGTTATCGCGCAATTCAGGTAACGACTGGTAGCAAAAAAGCTAACCGCGTTAATAAATCTGAAGCAGGTCATTTCGCTAAAGCTGGCGTTGAAGCTGGCCGCATCCTGCGTGAATTCCGTCTGTCAGAAGGCGATGCAGAGTTCACTGTAGGTCAAAGCATTAGCGTTGAAATTTTCGCTGACGTTAAAAAAGTCGACGTTACTGGTACATCTAAAGGTAAAGGTTTCGCGGGTACTGTTAAACGCTGGAACTTCCGTACTCAAGATGCTACCCATGGTAACTCCTTGTCTCACCGTGTTCCGGGTTCTATCGGTCAGAACCAGACTCCGGGCAAGGTATTTAAAGGCAAGAAAATGGCAGGCCAACTGGGTAATGAGCGTGTAACCGTTCAGAGCTTAGATGTAGTACGTGTTGACGCTGAGCGTAACCTGCTGCTGGTCAAAGGTGCTGTTCCAGGTGCAACGAACAGTAACCTGATCGTAAAACCGGCTGTCAAGGCGTAACGTCGAGGAGATAGGAATGGAATTGGTAATGAAAGACGCGCAAAGCGCGCTGACTGTTTCCGAAACTACCTTCGGGCGTGATTTCAATGAAGCGCTTGTGCATCAAGTAGTTGTTGCGTATGCAGCTGGTGCTCGTCAAGGTACTCGTGCTCAGAAAACTCGTGCTGAAGTTTCTGGTTCAGGGAAAAAACCATGGCGTCAAAAAGGCACTGGCCGCGCACGTTCTGGTTCAATTAAGAGCCCAATTTGGCGCTCTGGTGGTGTAACTTTCGCAGCGAAGCCACAGGACCACAGTCAAAAAGTTAATAAAAAGATGTACCGCGGTGCCCTGAAAAGCATTCTGTCTGAACTGGTACGTCAAGATCGTCTGATCGTTGTCGAGAAGTTCTCTGTAGAAGCACCTAAAACTAAGTTGCTGGTACAGAAACTGAAAGAAATGGCATTGGAAGACGTGCTGATCGTCACTGGCGAAGTTGATGAGAACCTGTTCTTAGCAGCTCGCAACCTGTATAAGGTTGACGTTCGTGATGCAGCAGGTATCGATCCAGTAAGCCTGATCGCCTTCGACAAAGTGGTTATGACTGCTGAAGCTGTGAAGCAAGTTGAGGAGATGCTGGCATGATCCGTGAAGAACGTCTGCTGAAAGTACTGCGCGCGCCGCATGTATCTGAAAAAGCTTCTACAGCGATGGAAAAAAGCAATACCATCGTTCTCAAAGTTGCGAAAGACGCGACTAAAGCAGAGATCAAAGCTGCCGTACAGAAACTGTTTGAAGTTGAAGTTGAAGGTGTAAACACTTTGCTGGTTAAAGGTAAAGTTAAACGCCACGGTCAGCGTGTTGGTCGTCGTAGCGACTGGAAAAAAGCTTACGTCACCCTGAAAGAAGGCCAGAACCTGGACTTCGTTGGCGGCGCTGAGTAAGTCGGAGGAGTAAAGAACAATGGCAGTTGTTAAATGTAAACCTACGTCTCCGGGTCGCCGCCACGTTGTTAAAGTGGTTAACCCTGAGCTGCATAAGGGTAAACCTTATGCTCCGTTGTTAGAAAAAAACAACAAAACTGGTGGTCGTAACAACAATGGTCGCATTACCACTCGTCACATTGGTGGTGGCCATAAACAGCATTATCGTCTGATTGACTTCAAACGCAATAAAGATGGTATCCCTGCTGTTGTTGAACGTCTGGAATATGATCCAAACCGTTCAGCAAACATCGCACTGGTTCTGTATAAAGACGGTGAACGCCGTTACATCCTTGCGCCTAAAGGCCTGAAAGCAGGTGATCAAATCCAGTCTGGTGCTGATTCAGCAATCAAAGCTGGTAACGCTCTGCCAATGCGCAATATCCCGGTTGGTTCTACTGTTCACAACATAGAAATGAAACCAGGTAAAGGTGGCCAGCTGGCTCGTTCAGCAGGTGCTTATGCTCAGATCGTTGCACGTGAAGGTTCTTATGTAACCCTGCGTCTGCGTTCTGGTGAAATGCGTAAAGTACTGTCTGATTGCCGTGCTACTTTAGGTGAAGTTGGTAACGCGGAACACATGCTGCGCGTTCTGGGTAAAGCTGGTGCAAGCCGCTGGCGTGGTGTTCGTCCTACCGTTCGTGGTACGGCGATGAACCCAGTAGACCATCCACATGGTGGTGGTGAAGGTCGTAACTTTGGTAAACACCCTGTAACACCATGGGGCATCCAGACCAAAGGTAAGAAGACCCGTAGCAACAAACGTACTGATCAATACATCGTACGTCGCCGTTCTAAAAAATAATTAGAGGATAAGCCATGCCACGTTCTCTCAAGAAAGGTCCATTTATTGACCTGCACTTGCTGAAGAAGGTAGAGAAAGCGGTGGAAAGCGGAGACAAAAAGCCTATTAAGACTTGGTCCCGTCGTTCAACGATCTTTCCTAACATGATCGGTTTGACCATCGCTGTCCATAATGGTCGTCAGCATGTTCCAGTTTTTGTTTCCGACGAAATGGTTGGTCACAAACTGGGTGAATTCGCGCCGACCCGTACTTATCGCGGCCATGCGGCCGATAAAAAGGCTAAAAAGCGCTAAGGTAGGAGGAAGAGATGGAAACTATCGCTAAACATCGCCACGCTCGTTCTTCTGCTCAGAAGGTTCGCCTTGTGGCTGACCTGATCCGCGGTAAGAAAGTGTCGCAAGCTCTGGAAACTCTGACCTATACCAACAAGAAAGCTGCTGGTTTAGTGAAGAAAGTACTTGAGTCTGCTATTGCTAACGCAGAACACAACGATGGCGCTGACATCGATGATCTGAAAGTCACGAAGATTTTCGTAGACGAAGGCCCAACAATGAAGCGCATTATGCCTCGTGCAAAAGGCCGTGCAGATCGTATCCTGAAGCGCACCAGCCACATTACTGTGGTTGTGTCCGATCGCTGAGACTCTGGAGACTAGCAATGGGTCAGAAAGTACATCCTAATGGTATTCGTCTGGGGATTGTCAAACCTTGGAACTCTACCTGGTATGCGAATACCAAAGAATTCGCTGACAACCTGGACAGTGACTTTAAAGTTCGCCAGTACTTGAATAAAGAACTGGTTAAAGCATCTATTTCACGTATCGTTATCGAACGTCCTGCGAAAAGCATTCGTGTGACCATTCACACTGCTCGCCCAGGTATCGTAATCGGTAAAAAAGGTGAAGACGTAGAAAAACTGCGTAAGGCTGTAGCGGATATCGCTGGCGTTCCTGCGCAGATTAATATTGCCGAAGTGCGTAAACCTGAACTGGACGCAAAATTGGTTGCAGACAGCATCAGCTCACAGCTGGAACGTCGTGTTATGTTCCGCCGTGCGATGAAACGTGCTGTACAAAACGCAATGCGTTTGGGCGCTAAAGGTATCAAAGTGGAAGTTAGCGGCCGTCTGGGCGGTGCTGAAATCGCACGTACTGAATGGTACCGTGAAGGTCGTGTACCTCTGCACACTCTGCGTGCAGACATCGACTACAACACTTCTGAAGCGCACACCACTTATGGTGTAATCGGCGTTAAGGTATGGATCTTCAAAGGTGAGATCCTGGGTGGTATGGCTGCAGTTGAACAGGCGGAAAAACCGGCTGCTCAACCTAAAAAGCAGCAGCGTAAAGGCCGCAAGTAAGGAGAGTCGCTGATGTTACAACCAAAGCGTACGAAATTCCGCAAAGTGCACAAAGGCCGCAACCGTGGTCTGGCTGCAGGTGCGGATGTTAGCTTCGGCACTTTCGGTCTGAAAGCTGTGGGCCGTGGTCGTCTGACTGCTCGTCAGATCGAAGCGGCACGTCGTGCTATGACCCGTGCAATTAAGCGTCAAGGTAAAATCTGGATCCGTGTGTTCCCAGACAAACCTATCACCGAAAAGCCACTCGAAGTGCGTATGGGTAAAGGTAAAGGTAACGTAGAATACTGGGTTGCCTTGATCCAGCCCGGTAAAGTCCTGTATGAAATGGACGGTGTGCCTGAAGAGCTGGCTCGTGAAGCATTCAAGCTGGCAGCAGCGAAACTGCCTATCAAAACCACCTTTGTAACTAAGACGGTGATGTAATGAAAGCACAAGAGCTGCGCGAAAAAAGCGTTGAAGAGCTGAACACTGAGCTGCTGAACCTGTTGCGTGAACAATTCAATTTACGTATGCAGGCGGCAAGTGGCCAGCTGCAACAGTCTCATCTGTTGAAACAAGTGCGTCGTAATATTGCACGCGTTAAGACTTTACTGACTGAGAAGGCGGGTGCGTAATGACCGATAAAATCCGTACTCTGCAAGGTCGTGTTGTTAGCGACAAAATGGAAAAATCCATTGTTGTTGCTATTGAGCGTAAGGTGAAACACCCATTGTATGGTAAGTTCATCAAACGTACGACCAAACTGCACGTACATGACGAGAACAATGAATGTGGAATTGGTGACGTAGTGGAAATCCGCGAAACCCGTCCGCTGTCTAAGACTAAATCTTGGACTTTAGTTCGCGTTGTAGAGAAAGCGGTTCTATAATAGGGCGTTATCTCGTACGAAATAAACGGCTCAAAAAATAACGAGCCGTTTATTTTTCTGTCCATCGCGAAGATGTGGTGTTATAATGCCGCGCCCTCGTAGTATGGGATATTGAAACGGCCTCTTTAAAAATTAAAGTGGCTCAGTAGTAGTTGACATTTAGCGGAGCACTAAAATGATCCAAGAACAGACTATGCTGAACGTGGCCGACAACTCCGGTGCACGTCGCGTAATGTGTATCAAGGTTCTAGGTGGCTCGCACCGTCGCTACGCACATGTCGGTGACATCATTAAAATCACCATTAAGGAAGCAATTCCTCGTGGTAAAGTGAAAAAAGGTGATGTCCTGAAAGCGGTAGTGGTGCGCACCAAGAAGGGTGTTCGTCGCCCGGACGGTTCTGTCATTCGCTTCGATAGCAACGCTTGTGTATTGTTAAACAACAATAGTGAGCAAGTTATCGGTACGCGTATTTTTGGGCCGGTAACTCGTGAACTTCGTAATGAGAAGTTTATGAAAATTATCTCTCTGGCACCTGAAGTACTCTAAGGAGCAGGCAATGGCAGCGAAAATCCGTCGTGATGACGAAATTATCGTGCTGACTGGTAAAGACAAAGGTAAGCGCGGTAAAGTAAAACAGGTTCTTTCTTCTGGTAAGATCATTGTTGAAGGTATCAATCTGGTTAAAAAACATCAGAAGCCAGTTCCGGCTCTGAATCAACCAGGTGGCATCGTTGAAAAAGAAGCAGCTATTAATGTTTCTAACGTTGCAATCTTCAATGCAGCAACCAGCAAGGCTGACCGTGTAGGTTTTAGATTCGAAGACGGCAAAAAAGTTCGTTTCTTCAAATCTAACAACGAAACTATCAAGTAATTTGGAGTGTACGATGGCGAAACTGCATGATTACTACAAAGACGAGGTAGTCCAGAAACTGATGACTCAGTTTGGTTACCATTCTGTCATGCAAGTCCCTCGGGTCGAGAAGATCACCCTGAACATGGGTGTTGGTGAAGCGATCGCTGACAAAAAACTGCTGGATAATGCAGCAGCTGACTTGGCAGCAATCTCTGGTCAAAAACCTTTGATCACCAAAGCTCGCAAATCAGTTGCAGGCTTCAAAATCCGTCAGGGCTATCCAATCGGCTGTAAAGTAACCCTGCGTGGAAAACGCATGTGGGAGTTCTTTGAGCGCCTGATTTCTATTGCTGTACCACGTATCCGTGACTTCCGTGGCTTGTCCGCGAAATCTTTTGATGGTCGTGGTAACTACAGCATGGGTGTTCGTGAGCAAATCATCTTCCCTGAAATCGATTACGATAAAGTGGATCGTGTGCGTGGTTTAGATATTACTATCACCACTACTGCGAAATCTGATGATGAAGGCCGCGCACTGTTGGCTGCGTTTAACTTCCCGTTCCGCAAGTAAGGCAGGGTACTCATGGCTAAGCAATCAATGAAAGCGCGTGATGTAAAACGTGCGAAATTAGCTGAGAAATTCTTCGCAAAGCGCGTTGAACTGAAAGCGATCATCTCTGATGTAAACGCATCCGATGAAGACCGTTGGAATGCTGTTCTCAAGCTGCAAACACTGCCACGTGATTCCAGCCCTTGCCGTCAGCGTAACCGCTGCCGTCAAACTGGGCGTCCGCATGCATTTTTGCGGAAGTTTGGGTTGAGCCGTATTAAAGTCCGTGAAGCCGCTATGCGCGGTGAAATCCCGGGCCTTAAAAAGGCTAGCTGGTAATTGTCACCAATTGAATCACGGGAGTAAAGACAGATGAGCATGCAAGATCCGATCGCGGATATGCTGACCCGTATCCGTAACGGTCAAGCCGCGAATAAAGTTGCGGTTACCATGCCTTCCTCCAAGCTGAAAGTGGCAATTGCCAAAGTGCTGAAGGAAGAAGGTTACATTGAAGATTTTAAAATCGAAGGCGACACTAAGCCAGAACTGGAAGTAACACTGAAATATTTCCAAGGTAAGGCTGTAGTAGAAAGCATTCAGCGTGTAAGCCGCCCAAGTCTGCGCATCTATAAGAAAAAAGATGAGCTGCCACAAGTTATGGCTGGTTTGGGTATCGCTGTTGTTTCTACCTCTAAAGGTGTTATGACTGATCGTGCAGCTCGCCAAGCTGGTCTTGGTGGCGAGATTCTCTGCTACGTAGCTTAATTCGGGAGGAAAGAATGTCTCGTGTTGCAAAAGCACCCGTCGTCATTCCTGCCGGCGTAGAGGTTAAACTCAACGGTCAGGTTATTTCGATTAAGGGTAAAAACGGCGAGTTAAGTCGTGAAATCCACAACGCAGTTGAAGTTACACATGCAGATAACCAGCTGACTTTCGCACCACGCGAAGGTTTTGCAGATGCTTGGGCTCAGGCGGGTACAACTCGTTCTCTGCTGAATGCAATGGTTATCGGTGTTAACGAAGGCTTCACTAAGAAGCTTCAACTGGTGGGTGTTGGTTACCGTGCAGCGGTTAAAGGCAATGCAGTTAGCTTGTCTTTAGGCTTCTCGCATCCGGTTGAGCATCAGCTGCCAGCAGGCATCACTGCGGAATGCCCATCACAAACTGAAATCGTACTGAAAGGTGCTGATAAGCAGGTGATTGGTCAGGTTGCGGCAGATTTGCGTGCCTATCGTCGTCCTGAGCCGTATAAAGGCAAGGGTGTTCGTTACGCCGATGAAGTCGTGCGTACCAAAGAGGCTAAGAAGAAGTAAGGTAACACTATGGATAAGAAAGCAGCTCGTATCCGTCGTGCGACCCGCGCACGCCGCAAGCTCCAGGAACTGGGTGCAACTCGCCTGGTGGTACACCGTACCCCTCGCCATATTTATGCGCAGGTTATCGCACCAAATGGTTCTGAAACTCTGGTGGCCGCTTCTACAACAGAAAAAGCTATCAGTGAACAACTGAAATTTACTGGAAACAAAGACGCCGCAGCAGTAGTTGGTAAAATTGTTGCTGAACGTGCTCTGGAAAAAGGCATCAAAAATGTATCCTTTGACCGTTCTGGTTTCCAATATCATGGTAGAGTCCAGGCACTGGCAGATGCTGCCCGTGAAGCTGGCCTTCAGTTCTAAGGTAGAGGTGTAAGATGGCTCACATCGAAAAACAAGCTGGCGAACTGCAGGAAAAGCTGATCGCGGTAAATCGCGTATCTAAAACCGTTAAAGGTGGCCGCATTTTCAGCTTTACAGCACTGACTGTAGTTGGTGATGGTAACGGTCGCGTTGGTTTTGGCTACGGCAAAGCACGCGAAGTTCCGGCAGCGATCCAGAAAGCGATGGAAAAAGCCCGTCGCAACATGAAAACCGTCGCCCTTAACAGCGGCACTCTGTACCATCCAGTGAAAGGCACTCACACCGGTTCTCGCGTGTTCATGCAGCCTGCACATGAAGGTACAGGTATCATTGCCGGTGGTGCAATGCGCGCTGTTCTGGAAGTATCTGGAGTTCGTAACGTACTGGCTAAAACCTATGGTTCCACTAACCCGATCAACGTGGTTCGTGCAACTCTGGACGCTTTAGACAGCATGAAGTCTCCAGAAATGGTCGCAGCTAAGCGTGGCAAATCCGTCGAAGAAATTCTGGGGTAATGACCATGGCTAAGACTATTAAAATTACGCAGGTTCGCAGCTCAATTGGTCGTTTGCCTAAACATAAGGCAACCTTGACTGGTTTAGGTCTGCGTCGCATTGGTCATACTGTTGAGCGCGAAGATACACCAGCAATCCGCGGTATGGTCAACTTGGTTTCCTATATGGTTAAAGTTGAGGAGTAACAGATGCGCTTAAATACTCTGTCTCCGGCTGAAGGTGCCAAGCACGCATCTAAACGTGTAGGTCGTGGTATCGGTTCTGGCCTGGGTAAAACCGGCGGTCGTGGTCACAAAGGTCAGAAGTCTCGTTCTGGCGGTGGCGTTCGTCGCGGTTTCGAAGGCGGCCAGATGCCTTTGTATCGTCGTCTGCCAAAATTTGGCTTCACTTCACGTAAGGCAATGATCACAGCTGAAATTCGTCTGTCTGATTTTGCTCGTGTTGAAGGCGATGTTATTGATCTGAATGCACTGAAAGCTGCTAACATTATTGGCCCTCAAATTGAATTCGCTAAAGTAATGCTTTCTGGCGAAGTCAATCGCGCAGTAACTGTGCGTGGCTTGCGTGTTACTAAAGGCGCCCGCGCTGCAATTGAAGCTGCTGGCGGTAAAATTGAGGAATAAGTAACAGATGGCTAAACAACCAGGATTAGATTTTCAAAGTGCTAAAGGTGGACTAGGCGAGTTAAAACGCAGACTTTTGTTTGTTATTGGAGCTCTAATTGTTTTCCGTATTGGTTCTTTTATTCCAATCCCTGGTATTGATGCCACTGTGCTTGCCAAATTGCTCGAGCAGCAAAGAGGCACCATCATTGAAATGTTTAATATGTTCTCTGGTGGTGCTTTAAGCCGTGCTTCCATCTTTGCACTGGGTATAATGCCGTATATTTCTGCGTCAATTATTATTCAGTTGCTGACTGTGGTTAACCCCCGTTTAGCAGAGATTAAGAAGGAAGGGGAAGCTGGTCGTCGTAAGATCAGTCAATACACCCGTTATGGCACACTAGTGCTGGCTATATTTCAGTCAATCGGTATTGCTACTGGATTGCCGAATATGCCTGGAATGCAAGGGTTGGTTATTAATCCAGGTTTTGCATTCTACTTCACGGCTGTTGTAAGTCTGGTCACGGGAACTATGTTCTTGATGTGGCTGGGTGAGCAGATTACTGAACGAGGTATCGGTAACGGTATTTCAATCATAATCTTTGCTGGTATCGTTGCGGGATTACCACCTGCAATTGGTCACACTATCGAGCAAGCTCGGCAAGGCGATCTGCACTTCCTCCTGTTGCTGTTGGTTGCAGTGTTAGTATTTGCCGTAACTTTCTTCGTTGTTTTCATGGAGCGTGGTCAACGTCGTATCGTTGTTAACTATGCTAAGCGTCAACAAGGTCGTAAAGTTTTCGCGGCACAAAGTACACATTTACCGTTGAAAGTGAATATGGCTGGGGTTATCCCTGCAATTTTTGCCTCCAGTATTATTTTGTTCCCTGGTACCATAGCCTCTTGGTTTGGTGGCGGAACAGGCTGGAACTGGCTAACAACTATTTCTATGTATTTGCAGCCAGGTCAACCGCTTTATGTGTTATTATACGCATCTGCAATCATCTTCTTCTGTTTCTTTTACACGGCTTTGGTATTCAATCCAAGAGAAACAGCAGATAACCTGAAGAAGTCCGGTGCATTTGTACCAGGAATTCGTCCGGGAGAGCAAACGGCTAAGTACATCGATAAAGTAATGACTCGTCTAACCTTAGTTGGTGCGTTATATATTACTTTTATCTGCTTAATCCCGGAGTTCATGCGTGACGCAATGAAAGTTCCATTCTATTTTGGTGGTACTTCCCTACTGATTGTAGTTGTTGTTATCATGGACTTTATGGCTCAAGTGCAAACTCTGATGATGTCGAGTCAGTATGAGTCTGCATTGAAGAAGGCAAACCTTAAAGGATATAACCGCTAATTGGTTTGCTTGAGAAGTTACGGAGAGTAAAAATGAAAGTTCGTGCTTCCGTCAAGAAATTATGCCGCAACTGCAAGATCGTTAAGCGTAACGGTATCGTTCGCGTGATTTGCAGTGCAGAGCCTAAGCACAAACAGCGCCAAGGCTAATTAATCGCATATTTTTCTTGCAAAGTTGGGTTGAGCTGGCTAAATTAGCCAGCCAATCTTTTTTATCTGACAGCAACATTGTTTGAGTATCCTGAAAACGGGCTTTTCAGAATGATGTTGCAGTGAATAAATATTGTAGGAGTGCATAGTGGCCCGTATAGCAGGCATTAACATTCCTGATCAGAAACATACCGTGATCGCGTTAACCTCGATCTACGGCATCGGCAAAACCCGCTCACAGGCTATCTGTGCAGCAACAGGTATTGCGGAAAATGTTAAGATCAGTGAGCTGTCTGAAGAGCAAATTGACAAGCTGCGTGACGAAGTTGCCAAATACGTTGTAGAAGGTGACCTGCGTCGTGAAGTGACCCTGAGCATCAAACGTCTGATGGACCTTGGTTGCTATCGTGGTTTACGTCATCGTCGTGGTCTGCCAGTACGCGGTCAGCGTACCAAGACCAATGCACGTACCCGTAAGGGTCCGCGTAAGCCGATCAAGAAATAATCGGGGTGATTGAATAATGGCAAAAGCACCTATTCGTGCACGTAAGCGTGTAAGGAAACAAGTCTCTGACGGTGTGGCTCATATCCATGCTTCTTTCAACAACACAATCGTTACTATTACTGATCGTCAGGGTAACGCACTGGGTTGGGCAACTGCCGGTGGTTCCGGTTTCCGTGGTTCTCGTAAATCTACTCCGTTTGCGGCTCAGGTTGCAGCAGAACGCTGTGCTGAAGCAGTAAAAGAATACGGAATTAAGAACCTGGAAGTTATGGTAAAAGGACCTGGTCCTGGCCGTGAGTCAACTATCCGCGCGTTAAACGCGGCTGGTTTCCGCATCACTAATATTACTGATGTGACTCCGATTCCTCATAACGGTTGTCGTCCACCGAAAAAACGTCGCGTTTAATACGTCTTCGTTTTTAGGATTGTTGGAGAAAGAAAATGGCAAGATATTTGGGTCCTAAGCTCAAGCTGAGCCGTCGCGAGGGTACAGACCTTTTCCTGAAGTCTGGCGTTCGCGCGATTGACACCAAGTGTAAGTTAGAACAAGCACCAGGCCAGCACGGCGCACGTAAGCCGCGTCTGTCTGACTATGGTGTACAGTTACGTGAAAAACAAAAAGTTCGTCGTATTTACGGTGTTCTGGAGCGTCAATTCCGTAACTACTACAAAGAAGCAACTCGTCTGAAAGGCAACACAGGTGAAAACCTGCTGAATTTGCTGGAAAGTCGTTTGGATAACGTCGTTTATCGTATGGGCTTTGGCGCGACTCGTGCTGAATCACGTCAGATGGTAAGCCACAAGGCTATCATGGTAAATGGTCGCGTCGTTAACATCGCTTCTTATCAGGTATCCCCGAATGACGTAGTCAGCGTTCGTGAAAAAGCGAAGAAGCAGGCTCGCATTAAAGCAGCCTTAGAGCTGGCTGAGCAGCGTGAGAAACCAACTTGGTTGGAAGTTGATGCTGCGAAGATGGAAGGTATGTTCAAGCGTATTCCTGAGCGTGCTGATCTATCCGCTGACATTAACGAACACCTGATCGTCGAGCTTTACTCTAAGTAAAGCTTAGCACCAAAGAGAGGACACAATGCAGGGTTCTGTGACAGAGTTTCTAAAACCGCGCCTGGTAGATATCGAGCAAGTCAGTTCGACGCACGCCAAGGTGACCCTTGAGCCATTAGAGCGTGGCTTTGGCCATACTCTTGGCAACGCACTGCGCCGTATTCTGCTTTCGTCTATGCCGGGTTGTGCGGTGACTGAGGTTGAGATTGATGGTGTACTGCATGAGTACAGCACCAAAGAAGGTGTACAGGAAGATATCCTGGAGATTCTCCTCAATCTGAAAGGGCTGGCGGTGAAAGTTCAGGGTAAAGATGAAGTTATCATTACCTTGAATAAATCTGGCATTGGCCCTGTGACTGCAGCCGACATCATCCATGATGGTGATGTCGAAATCGTCAAGCCGCAGCACGTAATCTGCCATCTGACTGACGAAAGCGCTTCAATTAGCATGCGTATTAAAGTTCAGCGCGGTCGTGGTTATGTGCCGGCTTCTGCCCGAATTCATTCGGAAGAAGATGAGCGCCCTATCGGTCGTTTGTTAGTAGATGCTTGCTATAGCCCAGTAGAGCGTATTGCCTACAATGTTGAAGCAGCTCGTGTAGAACAGCGTACTGACCTGGATAAGCTGGTTATCGAGATGGAAACTAACGGTACAATCGATCCTGAAGAAGCGATTCGCCGTGCAGCTACCATTTTGGCTGAACAACTGGAAGCTTTCGTTGATTTACGTGATGTACGTCAACCAGAAGTTAAAGAAGAGAAGCCAGAATTTGATCCGATCCTGCTGCGCCCTGTTGACGATCTGGAATTGACTGTCCGCTCTGCTAACTGCCTTAAAGCAGAAGCTATCCACTACATCGGTGATCTGGTACAGCGTACCGAGGTTGAGTTACTTAAAACACCTAACTTGGGTAAAAAATCTCTTACAGAGATTAAAGACGTACTGGCTTCACGTGGACTTTCTCTGGGCATGCGCCTGGAAAATTGGCCACCAGCAAGTATTGCTGATGAATAACTAGATCACAGGTTAAGGTTTTACTGAGAAGGATAAGGTCATGCGCCATCGTAAGAGTGGTCGTCAATTGAACCGCAACAGCAGCCATCGCCAAGCTATGTTTCGTAACATGGCAGGTTCTTTGGTTCGTCATGAAATCATCAAGACGACTCTGCCTAAAGCGAAAGAACTGCGTCGCGTAGTTGAGCCGCTGATTACTCTTGCCAAGACCGACAGCGTAGCTAATCGTCGTCTGGCATTCGCCCGTACTCGTGATAACGAGATCGTGGCAAAACTGTTTAATGAACTGGGTCCGCGTTTTGCGAGCCGTGCAGGTGGTTACACTCGTATTCTGAAGTGTGGCTTCCGTGCAGGTGACAATGCACCGATGGCATACATCGAGCTTGTTGACCGCGCAGCTGAGTCTCAGACTGAAGCAGCATCTGCAGAGTAATCTGTAGAAGCGTAAAAAACCGGGTATTATCCCGGTTTTTTATTGCTCTCTTTACTTCCCTCCTAAAATAATTATCTCGTGATTTCATTAGATAGCCTCTGAATATCTCTTGGATAGATGATTTATTAATCTATTCTGATAGTATTGTTTTTATTTTCTCTTCGGTAGGAGTGACTCCTATGTATCGTATTGGCCAGTTGGCTAAATTAGCCAGTGTTACCCCTGATACTATTCGCTTTTATGAAAAGCAAGGCTTGATGCTTCATGGAGAAAGAACAGAAGGTGGTTATCGGCTTTATACTGAACAAGATTTACAGCGGTTACGGTTTATTCGTTATGCTAAACAATTAGGCTTCACATTAGAGGCAATTGTGGAATTGCTATCAATCCGAGTGGATCCTGAACATCATACTTGTCAAGAATCTAAGCAAATCGTTGATTCAAGATTGCGAGAAATTGAAGAAAAATTATTGGAAATGCAGAGGATGCGTGATTCCTTAAAGATGCTTAGTGATGCTTGCTGTGGTAGCAGCCATGCCAGCATATATTGCTCTATTTTGGAAATATTAGAAGAAGGAGCAACGAATAAGTAATTTTTCTTTATTACTCTGTAGGGTAAGAGTACAATTGAGCTGATTTTTAATCAGGTACTATTTGAATTAATTACTGTGTGAGGCTAATAATGTCAACATATCGCCATAAAAAAGGCATTATCAAAGATAATGCAATAGAAGCTCTATTACACGATCCTTTATTCAGGCAAAGAGTGGAAAAAAACAAAAAAGGCAAAGGAAGTTATAATCGTAAAGAAAAACATGGCAAAAATAGTGGTTGGGAGGCCAATGATAATAATTTTTTCAAGTTGCTATCATTGGCCTTCTAACATATTAGGCAACGTATATCAGTCGTGAAATCCTGTTAAAGGAAAAAAGGACTAGGTTGGAAAAGTTTTTCTACTTCAGGAACGAATTTTTTATCAGTAATAAACATGATTACATGATCACCTTGTTGAATGATGCTGTAATCATTAGCAATAATCACTTCTTCACTACGAACAATAGCACCGATTGTCGTTCCTGGTGGTAATTTAATATCACTTATCTTGCGCCCAACTACTTTTGACGTATTCTCGTCGCCATGTGCTATGGCTTCGATTGCTTCCGCAACACCTCGTCTTAATGAGAATACACTGACAATATCTGCCTTACGTACATGGCCAAGTAAAGCAGATACCGTTGCTTGTTGGGGAGAAATCGCAATATCAATAACTCCTCCTTGTACTAAATCAACATATGCACTGCGCTGAATAAGAACCATAGCTTTTTTGGCGCCCATCCGTTTTGCAAGCATGGCAGACATAATATTGGCTTCATCGTCATTTGTTAGAGCGATAAAAACATCTACTTGTTCAATATGTTCTTCAGCCAGTAATTCTTGATCTGAGGCATCACCATAGAACACGATAGTATCGTGCAACAGTTCTGCCAGTTCCGTTGCCCTTTCTTGGCTATGCTCAATCAATTTGACACTATAATCTTTCTCTAGCCGTAGAGCCAAGCCAGCACCAACATTGCCTCCACCGACAATCATGATGCGTTTATACGGTTTTTCGAGACGCTGAAGTTCACTCATTACAGCTC
This sequence comes from Xenorhabdus santafensis, assembly GCF_033949405.1. Taxonomy (NCBI): domain Bacteria; kingdom Pseudomonadati; phylum Pseudomonadota; class Gammaproteobacteria; order Enterobacterales; family Morganellaceae; genus Xenorhabdus; species Xenorhabdus santafensis. The sequence goes on from NZ_VCDN01000096.1 coordinate 16,706, forward strand.
TAATATGCTGCGATGCAGCAACAAAGAACACTTCATCTCCAGCTTCAATAATTGTTGAACCTTGTGGCCTGATTGGACGATCTTGGCGAAATATTGCCGCAACTTTGCTGTCAATATGTGGCATATGTTCTCGGAGTGACGACAAAGCATTGCCTACAAGCGAACCGCCATAATAGGCTTTGACGGCTACGATACTGACGCGATTTTCTGCAAAATTAACAACTTGCAATGCACCTGGGTACTGAATCAATTTGTAGATGTAATCAATGACCAATTGTTCAGGCGATATTAGATAATCGATAGGAATATCATCAGGTTGAAATAGTTTTTCTGATTCTCGAATATATTCAGATGACCGAATTCTGGCGACTTTATTTGGTGTATTAAACAGAGAGTAAGCAATTTGGCATGCAATCATATTGGTCTCATCTGAGTTTGTTACAGCGACCAACATATCTGCATCTTCAGCACCTGCTTCCCTCAATACTCTGGGATGGGAGCCATGGCCGTTTACAACCCTGAGATCGAACTTATCCTGCAATTGGCGTAAACGATCTGTGTCGGTATCAACGACAGTAATATCATTGTTTTCATCGACCAAATTCTCGGCCAATGTTCCACCAACTTGCCCAGCACCCAGAATAATTATCTTCATAGCATTCTCTTTTTGATTAGAAGCCGTCTTTCTATTCTTGCCATTTTAGCAAAACAGTAAAACTCTCTCGCTCATTTGGAGCGAAAAGAGTGGGTTATTGCTTAGTCAACCGTGCATAAAAGAAACCATCGCCACCTGCAATTTCTGGAACAATTTGTGTTCCTGGATTTTCCAGTGTGTTTGTTTCGGATAATGCAGCATCTGTATGGCGTTTCAGAAACGCTTTAATTTGCTCACTATTCTCTTGAGGCAAAATGGAACAGGTTGCGTAAACCAAAGTGCCGTTCTTTTTCAAATATGGCCATATAGCATCAAGAATTTCAGCTTGAAGTATAACTAATTGGTCAATATCTTCATTTCTGCGTAGCCATTTTATATCCGGGTGTCGGCGAATAACTCCAGTAGCAGAACACGGCGCATCCAAAAGGATACGATCAAATTGTTGATTATTAGCCCATTCATGTGGAAGGCGCCCATCACCGACTTTGACGGCAGCATGTAAATTCAGTCGTTGTAAATTTTCTCTTACCCGTTTAATTCTTTGCTCATCAATGTCGACGGCTAACACTTCAGATCTTGGCGCTATTTCCAGAATATGAGTTGTTTTTCCACCAGGTGCGGCACAAAGATCCAGTATAGATTCGCCGTTGCTTGGGGTTAATAATTCGGCACAACCTTGGGCAGAGCGATCTTGAATCGTAACCCATCCTTGATCAAAACCGGGCAAGGAGTTGACGGGACAAGGATTCAATAAACGGATAGCACTGGGATGGTTAGTATCCAATTCTGCTTCTATATTGGCTTTTTCTAACAGGGCTAGATATTCGCTAGCTGTATGATGTTGTTGATTTACTCGTAACCACATAGGTGGCTTTTGATTATTGGCATTGATGATATTTTGCCAATTTTGTGGATAAGCTTTTTGAATGCGTTCTAGCAGCCACTTGGGATGAAGATGCTGACTGACATGATTATTTGCCTGCTCGATAAGCGCTTGTTGTTGGCGCTGGAATTGGCGAAGTACTCCATTGATTAAGCCTTTTAATTGTGGACGTTTTAAGTTAATCGCACCATTAACGGTTTCGGCAAGTGCTGCATGTGCAGGTATACGCGTATAAATAAGTTGATATATTCCAACCATGATCAAATAGTGGAAAATACGCTGCTTTCCCTTCAAGGGCTTTTCCATTAATTCATTGATAAACCATTCAAGTTGAGGGAGTACCCTCATAACACCAAAACAGAGTTCTTGCAGCAAGGCCTTATCTTTGTCGGAAACTTTCTGTTGGAGTTCCGGAATAACTGTACTGAGAGATTGCCCTTGTTCTAGCACTTGATTGATTGCTTTTGCAGCAATGCTTCGCAGGTTATATGTATTTTTCATGGTATGGCCAAAAACTGACTATCATCAGCATAAATAAAATGGGAGAAGCCTGTATGAGGAAGACATACAGGCAAAATTAATATCAATTGATTTTGTTGCCTGGTGTGAACCATTCACGTTTGGAATTTAAAAGATCGGCAGCAGCCATTGCTTTTTTGCCTGGTGGCTGTAACTGAAGAATATTTAATATTCCATCCGAGGTTGCAACCTGAATCCCTTTTTTATCTGCCTGAATGATTGTCCCTGGAGCTAACGTAGTTTGTTCAGCGATAACTTCTGCTTGCCAAACTTTAACAGGATGTTCATCAATCAAGAAAAAGCTGATAGGCCACGGATTGAAAGCACGAATACAGCGTTCAAGTTGAATTGCTGATAAGTTCCAATCTAGTTTCGCTTCATCTTTACTCAATTTTTTAGCATAGGTTGCCTGAGAGTTATCTTGAACTTCAGGTTGGCATCTGCCTGAAGTGATTAACTCTAATGTATTGAGTAATGCTTCCGAGCCAATGCCAGCCAACTTCTCATATAAGCTGGCGCTAGTGTCTTCTTTTGTGATTGGACAAATTGCTTTCAGTAGCATATTGCCGGTATCAAGCCCTGCGTCCATTTGCATAATTGTTACGCCTGTTTCCTGATCCCCAGCCCAAACTGAACGTTGAATAGGTGCTGCTCCACGCCAGTGAGGTAACAAAGAACCGTGAACATTCAGGCACCCAAGGCGTGGTATATCTAATACGGCTTGAGGAAGAATCAGCCCATATGCAACAACGATCATAATATCGGCCTGTTGCTCTATGAGCCATTGCTGATTTTCTTCCACACGCAGTGTGCTTGGCTGAAAAACAGGAATATCATGCTCTTCAGCCAATACTTTCACAGGGCTTGGTGTCAGTTTTTTACCTCTTCCTGCCGGTTTGTCTGGTTGAGTGAGGACTCCGACAACTTGGTGTTGAGAGTTTAATAAAGCAGCCAAATGGCTAGCCGCGAAATCAGGGGTTCCGGCAAAAATAATACGTAAAGAATCAGACACTGTTATTTCCTGCAATGATAAAAATTATTTGCTCTTGGTTCTCAGCCGATCAATTTTTTCAACTTTCTGGCGAATGCGTTGGCGCTTCAACGGTGACAAATAATCGACAAACAACTTACCGACCAAATGATCCATTTCATGTTGAATACAGATTGCCAACAAGCCATCCGCTTCTAATTCAAATGGTTGACCGTGATAATCCAGAGCCTTAATTTTGACTTGCTCAAAACGTGGCACAAAGGCACGTTGTTCAGGAACAGATAAACAGCCTTCTTCTATCCCTGTTTCACCAGTTTCATTGACTAACTCAGGATTAATGAGCACAAGGCGTTGCTCACGATCTTCAGAGACATCAATCACAACAATACGTTGATGAACATCGACTTGTGTTGCCGCTAAACCGATACCTTCCTCTGCGTACATCGTTTCAAACATATCATCAATGATACGCTGAATTTCTGCATCGACTTTTTCTACAGGCTTTGCGATTGTGCGAAGTCGCTCGTCTGGATAATGTAATACTTGTAAAACTGACATATATGTTTAGAACTGCATCCAAAAAGTGAGTGATAATTGGTGCCTATTCTAGACATTTCCCGTTTAGATTGACAGTATTGAACATAAATTAATCATGCAGGTGTCACTCTCAATCAGGTCAGGATGACGATATGGACGCGATGGAAATATGGTTGCGAATGAAAATGGTTTCTCATTTATCAGCCATAAAAGCGATGGCTATTATAGAACGGTTATTGCAATCGAAAAATTGTAATACAGCTACTCTTAAATCATATGGTTTATCGGCAACACAGTGCTTGCAATTTTTCAAGGCCAATTCCTCCTCATTGGCAGCATGCCTTAATTGGTTGGAAAAACCGGATAACCATGTATTGACATTTTCCCACCATGCATACCCACCTTTATTAAAGCAGATACATTCTCCACCTCTTGTGCTTTTTGTTACAGGTGATGTTTCAGTGTTGTCTCAAAAGCAAATATCAATGGTAGGTAGCAGGGCTTCAACTTTTTATGGTGAAAAATGGGGAAAAACATTTGCCGGAGAGTTAGCTAAAAATAATCTGGTAATAACGAGTGGATTGGCACTGGGCATTGATGGCATTTGCCATCAGGCTGCATTGGATGCAGGCGGAAAAACCATCGCTGTATTGGGTAGTGGCCTTGAAAATATCTACCCCAGTCGGCACCAACTTTTGGCCCAGCGTATTAAAGAAAATGGTGCATTGGTTTCTGAATTTTTCCCTGATACACCGCCTAAAGCTAAGAATTTCCCAAGACGAAACCGAATTATTAGCGGCCTGAGCCTAGCAGTTCTAATCGTGGAAGCTCATAAAAACAGTGGTTCATTGATTACAGCTCGTTGTGCTCTTGAGCAAGGGCGAGATATTTTTGCTCTGCCCGGCTCATTAGGGGGTATTTCAAATGAAGGTAATCATTGGTTAATTAAACAGGGGGCTTACTTAGCGACTAATGCGATGGACATAATGGAACATGTTAACTCATCTTTTCAGTGGGTTAACCTCGAAAGCAAAGAAAAAAGAGACAAACAATTTGAACAAACAGAGTTGCCATTTGCAGATGTGCTGGTTAACGTAAGCAATGAAGCTACACCTGTTGATGTAATCGCGCAACGTTCTTCCCTTCCCGTGGCAGAAGTCATGACCAAACTATTGGAATTGGAGCTTATGGGAAAAGTAGCTGTTGTCGCTGGTGGTTATATTCTAATTGATTGATAGATCAATTTATTATTCGTCCAATATTATGGTGGTTGGTATTCCGTGAGTGAGATATGTCTAAGAAAGTTCCCTTTGCAATAAAAGAAACAGAATATTGCCCGGATTGTGGCTCTGAGTTAGTTATCCGCAATGGGAGCCATGGGCCATTTTACGCATGTTCCGGTTATCCAACTTGCCACTATCTTCGCCCCTTAAAAACACAGGGTGATGGGCATGTAGTTAAAGAATTAGATGGGCAGCTATGTCCGAAATGTGGGGCCATTCTGGTCTTACGGCAAGGACGTTATGGTATGTTCATTGCTTGTAGCGATTATCCTGAATGTGAACACACGGAACTGATTGATAAGCCCGGTGATACATCAATTAAATGCCCTCAATGCCAACAAGGTAAGCTGCTTCAGCGTAAGTCCCGGTTTGGTAAAACATTTCATTCTTGTAGCCGTTATCCCGAATGTCAGTTTGCTCTCAATAATAAGCCGATCTCAGGAGAATGTGTGTTTTGTCATTACCCGTTGTTAATTGAAAAACGTACTTCCCAAGGCGTAAAGTTATTTTGTGCCAGTAAATTATGTAGCAAGCTGCAATTCAATGAAATTGAGAAAAAAAATGAGTAACGAAGCCTCACCTGCATTTGATGCAATTCTTACTGCTTTAACCGAAGAAAAAGTTATTGCCTATCCGACAGAAGCTGTTTTTGGATTGGGATGCGATCCTGATAGCGAAAATGCAGTGCAAGAATTATTGGCATTAAAAAATAGATCCTGGGAAAAAGGGTTGATCCTCATTGCTGATAATTATGAGCGGCTATGCTCTTATATAGATGACGCACAGTTAACTGATACACAGAAAAAAACTATCTTTTCATTTTGGCCAGGCCCTGTCACTTGGGTGATACCTGCGAAAAAAACGACACCTAAATGGTTGACCGGTAAATTTTCAACTTTGGCAGTGAGAGTCACTGACCATCCTTTGGTTAGGGAACTGTGCTCTCTTTATGGAAAACCACTTGTTTCAACGAGTGCGAATCTAAGTGGCTTAGAGCCATGCAGAAATATAGAAGAAGTGCGTAAGCAATTTGGCGTTAGGATTCCTATTTTAGAGGGGGAAGTTGGGGGACGACTGAATCCATCAGAAATACGGGATGCTTTAACAGGTAAGCTGTATAGGCAAGGATAGAAAATAATGGATAAATTTGCCGTTTTTGGTAACCCAATCGCGCATAGTAAATCCCCTTATATTCATCAATTGTTTGCTCAGCAGACGGAGATTACTCATCAATACGGACGGGTGCTTGCGCCGATAGAGCAATTTGAACAAACCTTAACTCATTTTTTTGAGCAAGGTGGTTTAGGAGCAAATATAACGGTTCCTTTTAAAGAAAGAGCCTATAAATGCTCAGATGAATTGACAGAGCGGGCAACTATCTGTGGAGCAGTCAATACATTAAAACAGATAGAGGGAAATCGCCTGCTTGGTGATAATACAGATGGTATGGGGCTATTGATGGATTTACAGAGGCTCAAATTCATTTCCCAAGGTCAGAAGATTCTAATCATAGGTGCAGGTGGAGCAGCGAAAGGTGTCTTATCTCCTCTGCTATCAATGGGGTGTTCTGTAACTATTACTAATCGTACGTTTGAACGAGCCCAAATAGTCGCAAATACATTTTCTCTGTTAGGTGACATACAAGCCATTGAGATGAGTACCCTTGGCCTTACTGCCCCAGATTTTGATATTATCATTAATGCAACGGCTTCTGGCCTTGATGGGCAAATCCCAGATATATCGCCATCGATTTTCCTAAATAATAGTGCGTGTTACGACATGTATTATCAGCATGGTTTAACTCCTTTCTTGAAGTTTGCCCATCAAAATGGCGTTTCGCGTTTGGCTGATGGCTTAGGTATGCTGGTTGGGCAAGCTGCATATTCCTTTGAGTTATGGCATGGTGTCTTCCCTGAAGTTGAGCCAGTCTTAGATGCATTAAGGCGGGAATTACGCGGATGAACCAATCAATACAATTTCCTGACCGTGAAGAATGGGATCAGGTGGCAGGTAAGGTAGTGTTTCCAGCAATGGTGAATGGTTTGCTGGTGGAATGTATAATCAGCTCTGATGAGATAGCAGAGCGCTATGGTAAAGATCATCATCCACTCGAACTATTTCGCCAACACCGCTGGGATTTGGAAGAAGAGTTCGAAACGATTATTTTGAGTGGAGATGATGATCAATTTGGTCGTTATTCTTTGCTTTCAGATCGCTCGGATAACGCAGATAAATAGTTATCTTTCCAGCAAGCATAGTTGTTAGCGGAATAAAGTAGCCTTTCCAACTCTTCAGATTTAAGTTTTCTTACTTGTTTGGCAGGGCTACCTACGTATAAATAACCGCTTTCTAGTTTTTTTCCAGGGGGAATTAGACTACCGGCTCCAATAACAACATCGTCCTCAACAATTACTCCATCAAGTAAGATTGATCCCATCCCAACTAAGACACGATTCCCAATTTTACATCCATGTAGCATAGCCTTATGGCCCACGGTGACATCTTCCCCAATTATCAGTGGATAACCATCAGGATTATCAGGTGATTTATGCGTGACGTGCAAAACAGAGCCATCTTGGATATTTGTACGTGAGCCAATGGAAACATAATTAACATCACCTCGAATTACGACAAGAGGCCAGATACTTACATTATCTGATAATCTGACATCTCCGATCACGACAGAAGAGGGATCTAAAAAAACCTTTTTACCAACTTGAGGATAAAAATTTAGGTATTGGCGTAAAACAACTGACATAAAAACCTCAATATTTAGGGACAGATAATAATTAATAGGAATGTTATTGAGGAAAATATCACCATGCAATGAAAAGATTTGCTTTAATATTAGCCTCATTGGATGGTTTTTATGTTTATTTGGGTGAAAAATGCTCGCTTGAAAATAAAATTCAAAAAAACTATTGCCAGCCTCAGAAAACTCCCTATAATGCGCCACCACTGACCGACGCTGAGCTGAGACACGCCGCTGAGGAAAGTCGGAGAAAAGCGAAAATAAACGCTTGACTCTCGAGGCGAAAAGCGTAAGATACGCAGCCTCGCAACCCGGAACAGACTTCCGGTTGCACCGCTCTTT
>NZ_VCDN01000097.1:0-55138 GCF_033949405.1 Xenorhabdus santafensis
TTGAAATCCATTGGGTATAGCTAATGAGCTAAAAATCGTCCAATAGCCGTTCTTCCAGCAATTCAACCTGCTGTTGCAATTTATCCAAAAAGCGTAATTTACGGACGGTATCGGCTGCAATTGACCATTCAGCAACGTCTAGTTGTTGTTCCATCTGCTCACTGCGCGTTTTAATCATTTTATTCAAGCGAGATGAGAAACCAGACAGTGCTGTTTCTGGATCTGAACTGCGTTCAATAGCATCGAGTTCTTCACGCAATTCCAACTGTTGCATCAAGAAATCAGTATCCTGCATGGTGTGCTGTTCGCTGGACAGATTATACCCTTGCTGAGACAGCATATATTCCGCACGTTTCAGGGGATGTTTCAGCGTTTGGTAGCCAGCATTGATGGTAGCTGCTTGTTGAAGTGCCAGCGTTTTTTCACGTTCTGGCTGATTGGCAAAACGGTCAGGATGAAACTGTCGTTGCAATTCCTGATAACGGGTTGCCAACAGTTCACGGTCAATCGCATAACGCGCAGGCAGCCCAAATAAAGTAAAATAGTCCATAAGTTACTCTTGATTTCGCAAAGTGCGGAGTCAAAAAATGGGATTAAACGTTGAAACTTTCCCCACAGCCGCACTCGCTGGAAACATTGGGGTTGTTGAATTTAAAACCTTCATTCAGGCCTTCTTTCACAAAATCCAACTCAGTACCATCAAGGTAAAGGATGCTTTTACCATCAACGATAACTTTTACACCCTTATCTTCAAAAACTTGATCTTCTTCGTTAATCATGTCAACGAATTCAAGTACATATGCCATGCCAGAGCAGCCGGATGTTCTCACTCCCAAACGCAACCCGACACCTTTTCCTCGATTGTCAAGGAAGGTCAAAATACGCTGGGCTGCACTTTCTGTCAGGGAAATTGACATACAACACCTCACTATTAAAACCAGCAAAGGTGGATATTGAACCAATATCCACCAAAATTATTTTCTTCTTGTGAACCGTTTCGTGAAAAACATGCGTCTACAAAAGAAGGTATTCTATGAAAGAAGGCTACTTCGCCTGATGCTTGTTCTTGTAGTCAGCAATGGCTGCTTTAATCGCATCTTCTGCCAGAATAGAACAGTGAATTTTCACTGGTGGCAGCTCTAATTCATCTGCGATTTGCGTATTTTTAATAGCTTCAGCCTGATCCAGCGATTTTCCTTTCATCCACTCTGTTACCAAAGAGCTGGATGCAATCGCCGAGCCGCAGCCATAGGTTTTAAAACGGGCATCTTCAATGATACCTTCATCGTTAACCTTGATTTGCAGTCGCATGACGTCACCACAAGCAGGTGCACCTACCATGCCACTACCAACTGAAGGGTCTTCACTGTCGAATGAACCAACATTGCGTGGATTTTCGTAGTGATCAATTACTTTGTCGCTGTAAGCCATATCGTTACTCCTGAAACCGTCTGATTAATGATGAGACCATTCGATGGTGCTGATATCCACACCCTGCTTGAACATTTCCCACAATGGAGAAAGATCACGCAAGTGACCAATCGCGTTGTGAATCAACTTGATTGCATAGTCTATTTCTTCTTCTGTGGTAAAACGCCCCAAAGAGAAACGAATAGAACTGTGTGCCAGTTCATCATTCATGCCAAGTGCACGCAGGACATAAGAAGGCTCTAAACTTGCGGAGGTACATGCTGAACCCGAAGATACAGCCAAATCTTTTAGTGACATCATCAGTGATTCACCTTCAACATAGTTGAAGCTGACATTAAGAATATGCGGCGCACCCAGTTCTAAATCACCGTTCAGATAAACTTCTTCGATATCTTTGATGCCGTTCCACAAACGCAGGCGTAAAGCATGCAGACGTTCTGATTCTGATTCCAGTTCTTCTTTCGCGATACGGTATGCTTCACCCATACCTACTATCTGATGAACAGGTAATGTACCTGAACGCATACCACGCTCATGACCACCACCGTGCTGCTGTGATTCAATGCGCACACGAGGTTTGCGGCGAACATACAGTGCACCAATACCCATCGGCCCATAAAGTTTATGCGCAGAGAAAGACATCAGATCGACTTTCAGTTTGCTGAGGTCGATTGGCAATTTACCCACGCTTTGAGTGGCATCAACATGGAAAATAATGCCACGGCTGCGGCACATTTCGCCGATGGTCACGATATCCTGAACGATTCCGATTTCGTTATTGACGTGCATGATGGAAACCAGAATGGTGTCTTCACGCATGGTGGCTTCCAGCTCTTTCAGATCAATCATGCCATTGTTCATTGGCGCAAGGTAGGAGATCTCAAAACCTTCCCGCTCCAATTGACGGCAAGTATCTAAAACCGCTTTATGCTCAGTTTTGCTGGTAATAATGTGCTTGCCTTTTTTCTGATAAAATTTTGCAGCACCTTTAATAGCAAGATTGTCTGATTCAGTTGCACCTGAGGTAAATACGATTTCGCGCGGGTCTGCTCCGACTAAATCAGCAATTTGATTACGCGCAATATCCACCGCCTCTTCGGCCTGCCAGCCAAAACGGTGTGAACGGGAAGCTGGGTTACCAAAAACCCCGTCCATTGTCAGATAGTTCATCATCTTTTCAGCAACACGTGGATCGACTGGTGTTGTTGCTGAATAGTCCAAATAAATGGGTAATTTCATTGCTCACATGCTCCGTAAGACACTTTTAATACTTTTGTTTTACAATAAGTATTTGCTACAACAAGTATTTACCGTAAGGTTACGCCTGTAGGTTAACGTTAATCGTCTCTTGAAGTCTGCCGTTAGGCGCACGGCGTTTATCGCTGTCTTGGCGATCAGCAACATCTAACACTTCTTGATTATTCACTAATTCTTCTAAACTGATGCTGCTCAGGAAACTCGTGATACGATCACTGAGGTCACGCCACAATGCATGGGTCAAGCAACGATCGCCACCTTGACAACCTTCTTTCCCCTGGCAACGTGTGGCATCAACTGATTCATCAACAGCTGAAATAACTTCGGCAACGAAAATCTTGCTGGATTCCCTACCCAGTAAGTAACCGCCACCTGGACCACGGACGCTAGAAACCAGACCATTTTTACGCAGGCGGGAGAACAACTGCTCAAGATAGGAAAGTGAAATTCCCTGACGTTCAGAAATGTCGGCTAATGGAACCGGCCCTTCTTGTGAATGCAACGCCACATCTAGCATGGCAGTTACCGCATAACGTCCTTTTGATGTCAGTCTCATAACAAAAACTCCATGGTGAAATATGGTTCAAATTGTGGCATTCCTGAGTATTTTAGTCAACTATTTAACCTAGTAATTTGGTCAACTATTATTTGGCTGCCTTTTACCTTTTCACCGCCTACTTTCCGTATAATTTCAGTATATTACCTGATTTTTGCCGTATACCTTATGGATTACCATATTGTGCTAATACGTTATTACTGTCTGTGCCAAGGTTATTTTTTGGCCCATTTTTCCATGGATGTCAGTATACCACGCAGAATATTCAGTTCCTGAGTTTCAGGCCGAGCGCGGGTATAAAGCCGTCTTAGTCTGTTCATTATCTGACCCGGGTGTGCTTTGCGAATAAAGCCAGATGCGTCCAATACGCGTTCCAAATGTTGATAAAAACGCTCCATATCCTCGATTGTCGGATATTCTGCTTCATCATCTGGAGAAATTCTTTTATTGGGCGAAGCCTCTGCGTTTTTCTGTTGTTCCTGCCCCGCCAGAAATGCCATACGAATTTCATAACTCACCAATTGAACGGCCATAGCCAGATTCAATGAGCCATATTCTGGATTGGTTGGAATATAAAGATGGTAATTACACTTTTGCAGTTCTTCGTTCGTCAAACCCACACGCTCACGACCAAATACAATCGCAACCGGAGAGTGGCTGGCAGTTTTGACACAACGTTCACCACATTCACGCGGCTCAACCATCGGCCAAGACAAAGTGCGGGAACGGGCGCTGGTTCCGATGACCAGTTCACATCCGGCCAAGGCTTCATCCAATGTATTCACAATCTTGGCTGCGCCGATAACATCACTCGCACCGGCTGAAAGTGCAATCGCGTGAGAGTCAGGTTGAACAAGCGGATTTACCAGATACAGATTGGTTAACCCCATTGTTTTCATGGCCCTGGCAGCGGATCCCATGTTACCTGTATGGGATGTTTCTACCAGAATAATGCGGATATTCTCTAGCATGACGGCTTTTAAGTTCAGTATAAGAGCCGAATATCTTAACACAACATTATCCCTGCCGTCTTTCACAGCTTTGTTGGCGATTTGGCGGCAACTTGAAAGACGACAGGTATATACCCTATGGATTTCAAGGTGCATCGCGGTGGCAACGGAATGACAAATTCGTCGGGAACGAATTTGAACAGCCAAAGGCTGGCCCCCTGTGAGAGGCAGGAGCCTCTCATAATTCCCGGAAGCATAGATAACTATGTGACCGGGGTGAATGAGCGCAGCCAACAAAGAGGCAACTTGAAAGACGACGGGTATAGTTATTTTGAAAAACTACTGCTATACTGCGCGCCGATTTGTTTCCCGTTCTTTAACATCCTGTGGAAGATACCCATGCATCCGATGCTAAACATCGCTATACGCGCTGCGCGTAAAGCCGGCAACCATATTGCCAAAAGCTACGAAACCCCTAACGCCATTGAGGCGAGCCAAAAAGGCAGTAATGATTTCGTGACTAATGTTGACCGTGAAGCTGAAACGCTGATCATCGACATTATTCGTAAGTCTTACCCTAAACACACCATTATTACCGAAGAGAGCGGTGAGCACTTAGGTGAAGACAACGATATTCAATGGGTTATCGATCCACTGGATGGCACCACTAACTTTATCAAACGTCTCCCACATTTTTCTGTTTCCATTGCCGTGCGCATGAAAGGCCGCACTGAAGTGGCAGTGGTTTACGATCCAATGCGAAATGAGTTGTTCACCGCGACCCGTGGTCAGGGCGCTCAATTGAACGGCTATCGCCTGCGTGGCTCTAATGCCCGTGATTTGGATGGTACTGTTCTTGCAACCGGTTTCCCATTCAAAGCCAAGCAGCACAGCATCCCTTATATTAATGTAGTGGGTAAATTATTTGGCCGTTGTGCCGATTTCCGCCGCACAGGTTCTGCGGCATTGGATATGGCCTATGTTGCGGCTGGACGTGTCGATGGGTTCTTTGAAATTGGTTTAAAACCGTGGGATTTCTTGGGTGGTGAATTGCTGGTACGTGAATCCGGCTGCATTGTTACCGATTTTGTCGGTGGCCATAACTACCTCACTTCCGGCAACATCGTTGCAGGTAGCCCACGTGTTGTTAAAGATATTCTGTCTGAAATGCGTGAAGAATTAACGGAAGCTCTGAAGCGTTAATTTTTCAGCAGAACCACCTTAAATGAGGTGGTTTGTGCATAAGCAAGCCTCATGAAAAATAGTGGGGTTTGTTGTCTTTATCATCACATTTTCTTGTTTTTTCCTGCCCTTTTTGTTGCTTTGTTTCTGCCCTACCAAACGATTATTGCTACTTTCTTTATCAATATGATCGAGTCAATCATGGGGATGACCATTATTAAGATAATTAAAGAAACATGAATGGCTTATGGGTAAATTCGAAACCAATGGCGGTATCGACTTTGCGGGCCAGATGATGTTTTATTTGAGGCACGAGATCATCAAGTAACAACGCCTGGGAGAAGGAACTCTTAACATGGTGGCAAGCTCCGTCGGGTGAACGGAATTTGATTAAAACAAAGTGCCGGATAAAAAAACAGCACTTTGTCAATAATCTGAAACTCCGCTATTTAAGCGGAGTTTTTGACTATCTACAAACAACGTTCTGTTGTTTTTTGGTTCCTGATTTTTCAATCAGTGGGCATGAGCTTCCACTTTTGGTCTTATAAATAAAGCTGGAGCTGCGACGATCGCCATCATCCAAAATATGCCGCTGCCGATGCTTTCATACATAAAACCGGCAATGATGCTCATGACTGCAATACCGCCTCCCATTGCCAAGGCAGAATACGTTGCCTGTAACCGGATTATTTCGTTTTCTTTTCTGGCACCGATGAAACGCATCGCGGCTAAATGACAAACGGTAAACGAACCACAATGTAAAATTTGAATGATGATCAATGAATACAATTCGGTTGATGCCCCCATCAACCCCCAGCGCAGTACCCCACACACGGCAGACAACAAAAATAAGTTACGGGCGCTCCAACGGCGGAATAGTTTATTGCTGAAAGTGAAAACAATAACTTCTGCCACAACCCCTAATGACCAGAGATAACCAATGGCTGATGAAGAATAACCTGCGCTTTCCCAATAAATGGAGCCAAAGCTGTAATAACCCGCATGTGCAGCCTGTAATAACGTCACGCATATTAGAAATTGCCATACCGATTTTTCAGACAGAAGCTCCTTAAAAGAGACTGAATTGGTATTTGCTGATTTCATTTTGCCTACGGGCATAATTGAAGGTTTCAACATCATTCCCAATAACATGGCAGTGACACTGAAAATCAAAAAAGCCAAAATAATATGGTGCGTTCCAAACAAGTTACTGCCAACCCAACTATTCAGGCGGTCAAATGAGATATTCCACCCTAAGTTTAAGCTACTGATGGATAAATCTATTCCGTTGGAAGACATTAATATGCCTGTCAGTGAAGAGCTGATAACAAATGCAATTGAGCCCCAAACCCTGACTTTGCCATAATCAAACGGAAATTGTTTTTGCCATGTGCCTGCTAAGGCATCTGATAAAGGTATTAGTGGTGAGAAGAATAAGTTGAAGCAAATTATGACAAAGAAAAGCCACACCCAATAACTATTCATTGAGAACCCAATAGCAAAAAATAATGCCAATAACGAAAGGGTTCTCAACGCGTTAATTAATTTGGACGGGTCTTTTACCATAGGAGAAATGAATAGGCTGCCGAGAAAACGGGCGATCATCCCTGCCCCCAGTATTATGCCTATCATTGAAGGCTCAATACCTTCACCTTTTAACCACACAGACCAAAATGGCAGGAAAATGCCGAAAGAGAAAAAATAGGTGAAATAACTTAAGCCCAGCCAAAATGTTGATGGAACAACCATCCAAATGCCCCCACTTTCTATATGAAAAAACCCGCTCAAAACTATGGTTATGAGTCGGGCTTTAATTATCAATAACACCGTAGTGTTATTGATATTTTATTTTAATTTATGCGTAAACCGGGTATTTTGCGCAGATTGCCAGTACTTTTTGTTTCACGCTTTCAATGACGGATTCGTCATTGATGTTTTCTAACACGTCACAAATCCAACCTGCCAGTTCGCGGGTTTCAGCTTCTTTGAAGCCACGGCGAGTAATTGCCGGAGTACCGATACGAATGCCGGAAGTCACAAATGGGCTGCGAGGATCGTTAGGCACGCTGTTTTTGTTCACAGTGATATTGGCACGCCCCAAAGCCGCATCAGCGTCTTTACCGGTAATGTTTTTATCCACCAGATCCAGCAGGAACAGATGGTTTTCAGTTTCCCCAGAAACAACTTTATAGCCGCGTTGCAGGAATACATTGACCATCTCTTTGGCGTTTTTGGCGACTTGCTGCTGATAGACCTTAAATTCCGGCTCCATAGCTTCTTTCAGGGCGACGGCTTTACCGGCAATCACATGCATCAATGGGCCGCCTTGAGAGCCTGGGAAAACCGAGGAATTCAATTTCTTGTAGAGATCTTCATCACCGCCTTTCGCCAGAATCAGACCACCACGTGGGCCTGCCAGTGTTTTATGCGTTGTTGTCGTTACAACGTGGGCATGAGGAACTGGGTTTGGATAAACGCCTGCGGCTACCAAGCCAGCCACATGAGCCATGTCCACAAACAGGTAAGCACCAATTTCATCCGCAATTTCACGCATCTTCGCCCAATCAACCACACCGGAATAAGCAGAGAAGCCACCGATGATCATTTTTGGTTTATGTGTTTGCGCTTGGGTTCGGATATCGTCGTAATCGATTTTACCGCTGTCATCAATACCATAAGGCACGATGTTATAAAGTTTGCCAGAGAAGTTAACTGGAGAACCGTGAGTCAAATGACCGCCGTGTGCCAGATTCATCCCTAAAACAGTATCACCGGGTTGCAACAGCGCCATATACACTGCGGCATTTGCCTGAGAACCAGAGTGCGGCTGGACGTTGGCGTAATCGGCACCAAACAGTTCTTTTGCACGATCAATTGCCAACTGTTCTACCACATCGACATACTCACAACCACCGTAGTAACGCTTATTTGGGTAACCTTCGGCATACTTGTTAGTGAGCTGAGATCCTTGAGCCTGCATAACTCTTGGGCTGGTGTAGTTTTCAGAGGCAATCAATTCAATGTGTTCTTCTTGACGACAAACCTCCTGTTCCATCGCTTGCCACAGTTCGGGATCATAATTCGCAATATTCATTTCACGCTTTAACATTAGGTTCTCCTGACTCAGCTACATCTCTAAAAATCACCCCTGAGGGACAGAATGCCACACAGTGTAAACTCTTTTTC
The DNA here is from genome assembly GCF_033949405.1 of Xenorhabdus santafensis. Taxonomy (NCBI): domain Bacteria; kingdom Pseudomonadati; phylum Pseudomonadota; class Gammaproteobacteria; order Enterobacterales; family Morganellaceae; genus Xenorhabdus; species Xenorhabdus santafensis. The sequence goes on from NZ_VCDN01000097.1 coordinate 8,563, forward strand.
TCTAATGAGATAGTCTTGACAGAAGATTTTGCGCAAACGTTTGCATTGGCTATTAACTGCGGATGGAAGGATAAACTGCAAATAGCAGGACTGGCGATTTCAAATTTATCAAGAATATTTGTGATCTCAATCAAGGTTTATCGGCATTAAAATTTCAATTTATTGATTTATATCAAGATGATCTTCTTTTTTTGATTTGGTGTATTCCCAAGCCCAAAAAGATGCATTTAAAATGCAACTTATAAGTTCGAATGCCCACTGAGAAAAATTCGGGAGATCCCCATGCTAGACAGTCATGTTATTAACACAGTCAAATCCACCATTCCTTTGATAGTGTCTACCGGCCCGAAATTGACGGCCCATTTTTATGAACGCATGTTCAAGCATAACCCTGAATTAAAAGATATTTTCAACATGAGCCACCAAATGAATGGGGCCCAGCGTGAAGCACTTTTCAATGCACTGTGTGCCTACGCTTCCAACATTGATAACCTGTCCGCTCTGCTGCCCGCTGTGGAAAAAATCGCCCATAAACACGCAAGCCTGAATATTCAGCCTGAACATTACCAAATTGTAGGAACACACCTGCTGGCAACGATCGATGAAATGTTCCATCCCGGAGATGAAGTTCTCAATGCTTGGGGAAAAGCCTATGATGTGTTAGCCGGTGTCTTTATCAATCGGGAAGAAGAAATTTATCAGGATGGAGAATCCTTGGCCGGCGGTTGGCGTGGCGTGCGCCAATTCCGGGTCAAGCAAAAACGGCCGCAAAGCGATGTTATTACCAGTTTTGAATTTGTGCCTGTTGATGGCGGCAAAATCATGGATTACAAGCCCGGACAATACATCGGGATTTATCTGGATGATCCAGCATTTGAGAACCGTGAAATTCGCCAATATTCGCTGACAGGAGCGCCAAACAACACCAGCTATCAAATTGCCATTAAACGTGAGTTACAAGGCAAGGTTTCAAACCATATGCACGATAAAGTACATGAAGGCAGTATCGTGATGTTGGCGGCACCGCGCGGTGATTTTTTCCTTAATGTGCAAAAGAACACCCCGGTTACACTGATTTCCGCAGGCGTTGGTTTAACGCCCATGATGAGTATGCTCGAGCATTTATACAATCAAAACCATACGGGCACAGTAAATTGGTTCCACGCAGCAGAGCACGGTGGTTATCACGCATTTTCAGACAAAATTAATCAGATTTCCGATGCCATGCCCAACCTATATTCACAAGTTTGGTATCGTGAGCCAAGAGAGATAGATCAACCAAACACAGACTATCAGCACACCGGATTCATGGATTTATCTTTTGTAAAAGATTCACTCATGGCAGAAGGGATGCAATATTATTTCTGCGGGCCTGTCGCTTTCATGCAATATATCGCCAAACAGCTTCTGGCAATGGGCGTTGATGAACAACATATGCACTATGAATGCTTTGGCCCACACAAAGTGATTTAGCCTGCATTATTAATGAAGTTTCGTGAAGTAAGGCAGAAAAATCAAACATCTCCCCGCCCTAAAGAAATTGCCACAACAAGGACGGGGAGTGAGTTTATTTATCGAGTGACTGCGGTTGCCCCCACAGGAGCAGAGTTGATGACTGTTTTTCTCTAAATGGCTTCTTCGTCCTGCTCACCGGTGCGAATGCGCACAACACGGGCAACATCGAAAACAAAAATTTTGCCATCACCGATTTTACCCGTTTGTGCAATCTGCATGATTGTCTCGACACAGGTATCAACAAGATCATCCGGTACAACAATTTCTATTTTGACCTTTGGCAGAAAATCCACCATATACTCAGCACCGCGATAGAGTTCGGTATGCCCTTTCTGGCGACCAAACCCTTTTACTTCTGTCACAGTCATACCAGTGATACCCACTTCAGCCAGAGCTTCACGCACATCATCCAGCTTGAAAGGTTTGATAATTGCATCAATCTTTTTCATGAAGTTTTCCTGTTATTACCAGTTCTTACGCCCGAAACCAGAAGTAATCGGGTAGCGCCTGTCTTTCCCAAAGTCACGTTGTGAAATGCGTGGCCCGATAGGTGCCTGACGGCGTTTATATTCGTTGATGTCAACCAGACGGATCACCTTACGAACAATGGCTTCATCAAAACCCTCTGCCACCAAGCCAGCAACAGATTTGTCTTTTTCAACGTATCCCTCAAGAATTGCATCCAATATGTCATACGGCGGCAAGCTGTCTTGATCTAGCTGATCCGGTGCCAATTCCGCTGACGGTGGACGGTCAATCACACGCTGAGGAATCGCCGGGGATACTGTATTACGGTAATTCGATAATGCAAATACCATCGTTTTAGGCACGTCTTTCAACGCATTGAAACCACCGGCCATATCTCCATACAGAGTAGAATAACCTACCGCTGATTCACTTTTGTTACTGGTGGTCAGCACCAAGCGATGGCGTTTGTTTGACATCGCCATTAAGATAACCGCCCGGCAACGCGCCTGCAAATTCTCTTCTGTCGTGTCTTTTGCCGTTCCGGCAAATATTGGCTCAAGCTGTGTCATAAAGGCATCAAACATGGGTTCGATGGATACCACGTCAAATTCAACCCCCAGTAATTCCGCCTGTTCTCTCGCATCGTGGATACTCATTTCTGAGGTATAGCGGAATGGCATCATGACTGCTTGTACGTGGTCTTTACCCAATGCATCAACGGCAATTGCCAGCGTCAGCCCCGAATCAATTCCACCAGACAGGCCAAGCAGCGCCCCTTTAAAACCGTTTTTCTGGACATAATCCCGCACAGAAAGGACGAGTGCCTTATAAATTTGTGCAAGCGGTGGCAATTGAGGAACGGGATCCGCCATCAGTTCAATGTTCATATCATTGAAGCGGCATTGTTCAATCTGCTCTTCAAACGCAGCCATGCGATGGGTGACTTCACCATCGGCATCGAACACTTTGGAACAACCATCGAAGATAAGCTGGTCTTGCCCGCCAACCTGATTGAGGTAAATGATTGGCAACTGGGTACGCTGACAATGGTTTTTGATCAATGTACTGCGAATATTGGGTTTTTCACGATTATAAGGAGAGGCATTAATCGAGAGAATCATTTCAGCGCCAGCTTTTTTCAGGGCATCAACCGGAGCATCAAACCATAAATCTTCACAAATCAGTAAGCCCAAATTATAACCTTTGAAAGGTATAACACAGTTTTGCTGACCTGCTTCGAAATAACGTTCTTCATCAAAAACGCCATAGTTAGGCAATAACTGCTTGAAATAACGGGCGACAATCTCCCCCTTCCAAAACAGAGACAGGGCATTGTAGGTTTTGCCATCCTGCTGCCACGGGTGTCCAACCAAAATACCGACCTGAGAACTCGCTTTCTGCAAACGTATTAATTGTTCACGACAGCGCTCATGAAAATCAAGACGGAACAATAAGTCTTCTGGAAAATAACCGGATAGTGCCAGTTCAGAAAACATCACCAGATCAGCCCCCTTAGTTTGCTGATCCTGTACTGTCTGCAACATACGTTCAGTGTTGCCTTCAATGTCTCCCACCAGCCAATTTAACTGTGCAAGACCAATATTAAGAGTACGACTCATAGAATGCGGCTCTCCTACGCCATAATTCACCTACCTGTCTTGCTTAGCCTGAACGAGCCAGCAAGGCAGTGCTGCATCCCTTTATCTTCCAAATTACAGCTTCATTAACTGCGACTCGAAATCCAGCGGGTATACAATTTTTATTCAGTGTAAGAATATCTGAAACAAGAAGAAAAGTTACTCTTTAAAATCGCTGGCATCCAGTTCATGGCGAGCCAACAATTTATAAAATTCAGTCCGGTTTCGCCCTGCCATGCGGGCAGCATGCGTTACATTGCCTTTGGTTATTTGCAGTAATTTACGCAGGTAGTTCAGTTCAAATTGCCCACGCGCCTCCACAAATGTTGGCAACGCTGTATTTTCCCCTTCCAGCGCCTGTGTCACCAAAGCATCACTAATGACCGGCGCCGTCGTCAACGCGACACATTGCTCAATAACGTTAACTAATTGGCGGACATTACCCGGCCAACTTGCTGCCATCAGGCATTTCATGGCATTAGTGGAAAAACTGCGGACAAAAGGCTTATGGCGCTTGGCAGATACGCGTAACAAGTGGTTAGCCAATAGCGGGATATCTTCTGCACGTTCATTCAATGCAGGAATTTTCAGATTAACGACATTCAATCGATAGTAGAGATCTTCACGGAATTCATTCCGCTGCATCGCTTTTGGCAAATCACGGTGGGTAGCCGAAATAATCCTGACATCAATATCGACATCGCGGTTGCTTCCCAGTGGGCGAACCTTACGCTCCTGCAATACTCTCAATAACTTAACTTGCAGAGCCAAAGGCATATCACCTATTTCATCAAGGAATAACGTTCCGCCCTGAGCTGCCAGAAACAACCCTTCCCGGCTACTGACCGCACCGGTAAATGCCCCTTTGGCATGACCAAATAATTCAGATTCAAGCAGTTGTTCAGGTAAGGCACCACAGTTAATCGCAATAAACGGTTTTTTGGCCCGGGGGCTTGCGCGATGAATGGCCTGGGCCAGTACTTCTTTACCCGTTCCGCTTTGGCCGTTAATCAGAACACTGACATCTGATTGGGCAACCATCTTTGCCTGCTCCAATAAACGCAACATCAGAGGGCTGCGAGTGACAATTTGCTCGCTCCATTGCCCATCAATGGCAGGCGTTGATAATTCCAACGCATCATCTATCGCTTTATAAAGCGCATCGCGATCTACCGGCTTTGTCAGAAAACTGAATACGCCCTGCTGGGTTGCTGCCACTGCATCAGGGATAGAGCCATGCGCGGTCAGGATAATGACAGGCATGCCAGGATGCTGTTTCTGGATTTCGGCGAACAGCGCCATGCCATCCATTTCATCCATGCGCAAATCGCTTATCACCAAATCGACTTTTTCTTTCGTCAATATGCGTAACGCTTCATGCCCACTCTCTGCAGTCGTGACACGAAAGCCTTCACTGGTCAGACGCATTCCCAATAATTTTAGCAAGCCGGGATCATCATCAACTAAGAGAAGATGGGCGGGATTGCGCACTGTCATTATTGTTTGACTCCTGTTTCTTCTGGGGAGTGAGTTTCTTCTTTATGTTCCCCATTTATGGCTGGTTTGTCTTCCGGTGTTGGTTGGCTGGATGAAGAACCTGCATCGTTTATCTGCCCTGCATCATCCGGGTGGGCAACATTGCTTTGCTCTTGTTTGCGAGAGGAAAGTTGACGTTCTATATCTGTCAGATTTTCCAGTTTGCGTGATATTAAACTAAGTTCATATTCTAAGCGTGCCCGAGTGTCTTTCAGGCGATCGATCTTGCTATCACTGTCGAGCTGGAATCGCTGAAACTTAATACGTTCTTCGGCGAGATTGATTTTCAGGTATTGCTGTTCACGCCATAATTGCAACAAGGGCCGCAATGACACCGGGAACTGAGCGCTATACCGATTGATGTTTTCGATAATTCTCTTGCGTTCTGCCAATGTCGGCGAAGCACGATTAATCAGAATACTCTGCTTAAATACCTGCGACCAGGTAGCCAAAGCAAAATATTTTGCCATCTCGCGCGCATCCGCCACAGGCAGCCTATCCGTACAATCTGTAAACCTCAGCCAATACAGCCCATTTTCCATTGCCGCAGGTTTTGATATATCCCAGATTAAGTCACAATCCTTAAGACGATAATCCGTGACAGTCTGCTCCGGCAGGATAGCTTGTGCAATTGCTGTTAAATTATCTGCTCCGCCAGTTTTAGCACACCCGATCAATAAAGAGGGAACAAGCAATAACAACACAGCACGGAAACGCAAAATTGAAGCACATGCCCGAAGTGGCTGCATGACAGCCATTTTGTTTACTGGCCGAATCTCAATCTTTTGTTGTTCCGTTTTCGTCATAAAGTGATTAATAAACCTGTTATACATATTATTCAGTTATTCTCTGCGGTAAATGGCAGTTCAATTCGAAAACATACGTCAGCAAACTCGGATTTTATCAAATGAAGTTCTCCCCCCATCTGTTTAATACAATCTTGTGCAATGCTCAAGCCAAGCCCACTTCCCTTCACTGCACCTTTGCGCTGAAGTTTCCCTTGGTAAAATGGCTCAAAAATCATGGTCTGTTCTACTTCAGGAATCGGTGTTCCAGTGTTGGCGATGTCAATTTGAAGATTTTTCCCCATTTGCCGACTAGAAATCCAAATGTTACCGGATTCAGCGCCATAGTGCACTGCATTGGAGTAGAGATTATCAATCACTTTAGTTAATAAATTAGGTTCAGCCCAACAAATTTCCATATCCAATTGAATTTTTGTATGAATATTTTTTGTGCGAGCCGGCAATTGGTGTGACAGCACCACGCCATCTACAATTTCTTTCAAGGGTACAATTTGGTGTTCCGCAGCACCATCAGCCAGTTTCCGGTTATATTCGAGCAATTGTTCAATAAGTCGTTGTAAATGCTTACTGCTGCTGTCCAAAATACCTACAACTTCTTTTTGCTCTATCGTCAGCGGCCCTGCAATTTCATCCGCCAACAATTCCGTTCCTTCACGCATACTTGCCAACGGGGTTTTCAATTCATGGGAAATATGGCGCAAGAATTCATGGCGCTGGGATTCCAGCCAAGATAGACGCTCACTCAACCAAATAATGCGCTGTGCCAGCGATCGCAACTCCCGTGGCCCTTTAAAAAACTCAATCTGGTTTTCTAATGAATGCCCTTCGCCCAATCGGTTGATCATCCGTTCGATGCGCTTCACTGGCCCGATAATCATACGCGTAAATAAGGCAATTAAGAACGCACTTAACAGAAACAGAATAAGACTCTGCCAACCGAAAAACTGCCCTTTATCCGCAATCGCTTTTTGCAGTTGTTCACCCCGGCTGAAAATGATGTTTCGAGTTTCTTGTACCAAGAGATTATTGGCGGTAGAGAATTCTTCAAGCCGCTTGGAGGTCTCGGGCTCAGGAACGCCGTTGCTACAGGAAATTTTGGTGAGGCCAGCCAATAGGTCGTTAAACTTTTTTGTGTACTCTGTATTCGCCAGCAACATTATCTGGTTATCCAGCATATTCACGTATTTCTGGTATTGGCGTTGATAAAGTTGCTCCAGCCTGGCATCCCCCAATACACAGTATTGGCGGTAACTACGCTCCATCTCAAGGGCAACACCTATCATCGCTTCACTGCGACGGGCATCAGCCAGAGTTGAGCGATTAATTTCTGCGGCTTGGGTACTGAGCTGGTCAAGGCTTTGATAAGCCTGATAAGCCAATACCAATAATGGCAATAATACGAGCCAAAAAGCCATAACGACCAATTGGCGCAGTGAGCGGGGAAATAAACGCCATTTTTTCAAAGAAATCATCTTATAACCTGTAATTACATTGATGCTGACCGACATAAAATGGCGAAACAATTTGCCAGATAATGAGCCCTGAAATAACGCTTTCTTTTCTTATGTTGGAAATGGTCGAAAACAGGAGACTACTAGAAATTACGAAGATGGTACATACGCGCGATGGGCAGGCTTAACCCGCTATAATGACGGCGGGATAGTAACTTTTTTACTATCCCGCCAGTGAGGATACCCCATGCTGCTTGATGAGCATATAGGTGGTGCCTCACTCCACGTGTCGCCCTGTGTTTGATAAGGCCCGAAGGCGAGTATCATTGAGTTGGACGGTAGGCACCTTACTTCGGCATCATTCCGGGCTTATGTGGCATGTTTCCGCCTATTTGCGGGCCGACATAAAAAGTTGAATGAGCAACTGCGCTGTATTATGCACATTACGTGCCAAGTTGCAAAATATTTTTCATCCATTTGATTTTATTAATAATTTAAAAAAATCAAAAATACATTTTATTTTTTAATTAATATTTTCTGACACTAAACACCTATTTTTGTCGCCAATTTATGACACTTCGCCACGTGTAAATATTTACACATTAATATCAAACAATTAAATGTCTCCTATTGGAGACATCAAGAAATAGCATTGTCGCTATATAGAGACACGTTGCTGAGTTTCATAAATAACATCACATTGGCGGCAAGATATTTTTCATTCTCTTTTTACACTGCTTATGTTGTGAACAAGTTTCATTTGGTATATCTGTGTTGCTAAAAAGGTCAAGACTTAACGTAAGAATCACATTAAACGCAAATTCATTAACACATGTTCGTGCAGTGAATTTATTGTGAGCTGGAGTTCTTGCTGGCGATTTTGCCAATCTTCTTCTCTCCCATATAAATAGGCTTCCCGCGCATCAGCTAACACTGCGGCCTGTACAGGCGAAAAACGAGCTGCTGCCCAATCAGCAGCAACATCTTTGGAGACAAACTCGCCCGTCACTAATGTTCGCCACATACGCGCCAGCGTTAGCAGAACATTGCGCTCATCTCCCTTGAGTGACTGAATTAAACCCGGCAAGACATCTTTAATCGCCCTGTGGATATCCGGGGTTGGGATGGCGGGTAGAAGAGTGCTTGCATTCGGGCCGATCAGAGATATTGCTTCCTGCCGTGACTGAGCCAGCACCAAAGTAATTTCAGGATCACAAACAGAATCGGGAATGCTTTCTGCCTCATAGGCATGACGCAGCCATTCGCCGTACATAAATTCACTTCGGGCTGGATAAAGTGATGTCGCCAAATCGGCACGCAAGAAAACGATCAACTCAAGAGGCCGACGACCTTTAGGATCAAAAGGGTAGCGACCCGATATCGTCATTAAGTCAGCAGCAAGGCATTCTCTTTCTCCTGCCGTCATCGGCCGATCAATGACTACGAGCAAATCGACGTCACTGCGGGGGCGAAGACCACCAGCCACCGTCGAACCATGAAGATAGACAGCAATCAACGATTCCGCTAACCGCTTCTGGACAACACACGATGCTTTATCCGCTTCTGGAGGAATTGTCACTCGACTTTTTACCTTAATTAAATAGAGAAACACGATGGTGTTTTTGAGGGATTACCAAATAATTGAGATTAGGCTGTCAAATTTGTTAGTAAAGTGAATAATCATATTCAAATCCTTTACAAAGAACATCAAATAAGTTTTCAGCACTATCTTATCTTGATGCTTCCTGGCGTTATACAATCACAATTATCCGATTGCATATCTCAATGGGTTATTCAGGAGTCGTAAAGGTATTTGGCAAATCAGACGTTGATATGCCTTTTTTTGGTTATTCCTTTGAGATCATCATGTAGCGCATTGATCAATGCGCCATAAGAGTCTTATAGAAATTAGAATTTTCTTGGATAATAGCTAACACTTTTACCGCCAACCCGGTGGGGTTTCGACGCTTTTGCTCCCAACTTTCATAGTGTCAAGGCTGGTACCTAAAGTCTTCGCCATTTCCTTTTCCATCTCCTTTTACCGATTCTGATTTGTGACAATAGCGGTAATAGACGTCGACTTTGGCCATGGTTCATCCTTAAAAAGCCGGAAGTCTACACAGCAACTAACCATTTAATACATGACCAAAGATTTCAGTGTATTTATTGAACCTGAATCACTTTTAATATATTCGTAACGGAGATGGGACAACAAGCACCTGACGTTATCCAAAATGTCGCCACCCAACTACCTGATATCTTCCCTTCACATATCAGTGATTCCATATTTGAAGGAATGATGAAACAAGCCAGTAAGCTCTGCAAAGTAGCACTAGAGTAGTTTGCTCAATACGATGTTAGGTCTTCAACTTGTCTGTGTATTCATACAAGTCTGGGTTAATGTCTGACCTGATGTTTCATGACATTCTTTACGCCATGAATACTCAACTCAGCATCCCTACTTTATGAATACACAACTAACTGAATTAACAAGATTATTAAGAAATCTAATCCGAACAGGGGTTATTACTCAAGTCGATACCACAAACGGCATGTGTCGGGTCGCAACAGGCAATCTTGAAACCGACTGGCTGCACTGGTTGACCGCCAGAGCGGGTAATTCCCGCACATGGTGGGCACCCAGTGTCGGTGAGCAGGTTTTATTGCTTTCCATCGGTGGTGAACTGACCACATCCTTTGTATTGCCGGCGATTTTCTCCAATGAATTTCCGGCTCCTTCAACATCACCCGAAGCGACGCATACCGTATTTCCTGATGGCGCCGTGATGGAGTATGAGCCGCAATCCGGTGCATTGACGGTAACTGGAATCAAAACCGCCACAGTCACTGCATCAGAATCTGTCCATATTACCGCACCGGAAATCACCTGTGTCGCCAGCACACGAATTACACTGGATACACCGGAAGTCCTCTGTACACAACTACTGAGCACCGGCAATTTAATCGTGCGCGAGGGTGGCAAAATGACGGGCAATATTGCACATACCGGAGGCATCTTAAGTTCCAATGGCGTGGTCGTGGATTCGCATACACACACGGGTGTCAGAGCTGGCAATGATACATCAGGCGGCCCTGTGCCTTCGGCAGCACCGGTAGCTCCGGAAGAACCAAAAAAACCAAAAGAAGATAAAAAAGAAAATAAAAACCCGGATCAAGATAAACCAGATCAAGATAAACCAGATCAAGATAAAGATGATGAAATGGATCAGAAATGGCTCAAAGTACTACCTAAAAGACAGTTAACTTTTGATGCTGAAGGGAATGATAAGGAAAGTAGTATATACTTTACCCGTAAAATACATTGGCCCGGTGGTGCATCAGGGATAACAATTGCCCGTGGCTATGATTTAGGACAACAAGCCAAAGCAAATGATGAATTAACACAGGCAAATATATCTGAACCATTGAAGAGTTGGTTACTTGAATGTCAGGGAATAACCGGGGAAAAAGCTAAAGAAAAATATACATCAGCGCCAGATAATATCAGAAACTTTATCATTTCCAGAAAACAACAGTATGACCTATTCAATATGGCATATGATAGATTAGAAAAAGACGTTAAACGCATTTGCCAAAAGAAAGATACTCTTTTAGCATACCATAGCAACCCAAATATAGATCCAGAGCAGGCTTGGGATGAGATACCTCAAAAAATAAAAGTGATATTAATAGATCTTAGATATAGAGGAGATTATACTCCCGCATCTCGAAAACTAATGCAACGCTACGCATATTCTGGCGATATAGATAACTTTGGTATTATTTTAAAGAATAAAAGCAACTGGCCGCCAAATCTCCCAATGGATAGATTCACAAGAAGGATAGATTATTATGAATCCAATTAAACTATTTATTATTATTTCCTTATGTATTCCACATTTGAGTTACGCATATGGTAATGAAGATGAAAGCCTACAATTGGGAGTGATTAATCATAATAGCTAAGTTAAACTGAACAATCAAATTGATAGAAAAGTCAAAGCAGTTAAAAGACAACTAGAATCAAGCCCAGAGAAAAATGAAGTGGTTATTGCTCTTGAGATCGCATGGGATAATATGATTTCTAAAAAGTGTGCTTTTGATTCAATTGAATCGTTCGGTACAGAGGCTCAAATTGTCACAACAAATACCTGTCTTGCCAATGAATATAAAGTAAAGGAATATTACGTTGAATATATGCTTGGATAATATATTTTTAGTTAAAATATTTATATCACCATGGTAATTTATAGAATAACACCCATAATAAATTAACACTAGCTTATTTTACTATCTATTATATTCCCGTTGCACGGGGATATAATAGATGTATTTTCAAGTATAATGGGTATGGTTACACTCATTATATATTACATTAATTATTCTTTTTCACAAATTCACCATACTTTATAAGATAAATAAAAGATTTTAACTTTAATGATCATGATAATATTCGTTTTAAAATTAACACATTATAACCTAACTTATTCTGTGAAACCATAATTATCGATTTTAAATCTAAAAGAAATAGATGAAACATTCAAGATATTACCGAAGCATTAGCCAAATCCCAAAAGCCCCAATACACGTGAGGGGTAGAGAATTAATACTGGAATAAAGATATCGACTAAAAAGAAAATAGTCGCAGCAGATAACGATAATAGCAGTGATTTTTTCATGCTTCTGTCTGAAATAAAAAAGTAGCTGACTATCATAAACAATGGAAGAAAAATAATAATTCTAACTACCCTTAATGCCAGGAATATCATCCCCATGTCCTTATATCAAAAAATTATTCTTTTTTGTTTTAAAATCAACAAAATTACATTTAACCTGACAACATGAAGTTAAATGAAAAAATGAAGATTCATGAAAAACGGCAACAAATACATTAACTCAACTCAATAAAACATTTTCATTAGAAACGCGTTAATGAAAATCAAAGCAGTAAAAATGGTGCAAATGTAATAGATAGGAAAATAGTCACTGCCAGCAATGATGATATTAATGTTTTCTTTAAATTTTTCTCTAAAAGAAAAAAATAACTAAATATCATAAACAGTGGAATAAAAATAACCGCAGAAAAAATAGTTGAAATCATCCTCATCTCCTTTTGTAAAAACCCGGCTGAATTCTATAAGTTATCACCGAGCCTTTCAATTTTCCCATTAATGAAAATAGATATAAATAATATAATTAGCTCCCTATCCTTCTTAAGAAAAGCCCTGAAAATTTATTCTCAGGGCTTTTTAAAATAAGAATGCAGCTATGAGATGAATTAACCTAGCTGCTTGCGTGCATTACGGAAAATACGCATCCACGGACTATCTTCTCCCCATTCTTTAGGATGCCAAGAGTTGCTGACAGTCCGGAATACCCTTTCAGGATGCGGCATCATCACTGTAACTCGCCCGTCAAGGCTGGTCACCGATGTAATCCCGTTCACTGAACCATTTGGGTTTGCCGGATAGTTTTCTGTCACCATGCCGTAGTTATTCACGAAACGCAAAGCCACCTGCTGATGTTTTTCAAGTTCAGATAAACTTTGGCTGTTTCTGAATTCCACCTGGCCTTCACCATGAGCCACAGCAACCGGCAAGCGGGAACCGGCCATATCTTTCAAGAACAGCGACGGGCTGTCTGCCACCTCCACTAAGCTGAAACGCGCTTCATAGCGTTCTGAGCGGTTACGGACAAAGCGGGGCCAATGTTCTGTACCGGGGATCAGCTCATGCAAGTTAGACATCATCTGGCAACCGTTGCATACCCCAAGTGCCAATGTATCCGGTCTTGCGAAGAAGCTCGCAAAATCATCGCGTACCCGTGAATTAAACAAGATGGATTTCGCCCAGCCTTCCCCCGCACCGAGTACGTCTCCATATGAAAAACCGCCGCAAGCCACTAATGTCTGAAATTCAGCCAGTGAAATACGGCCGCTCAACAAGTCACTCATATGCACATCAACAGCTTCAAAACCTGCACGATGGAATGCGGCAGCCATTTCAACATGGGAATTGACACCCTGTTCACGCAACACAGCCACTCGCGGGCGTACTTGTTTTGCAATGTAGCAAGCAGCAATATCTTCCGCAGGATTGAAAGATAGTTTCACATTCAGGCCCGGATCTTCCACATCCTGTTTTGCCAGATGTTCTTGATCAGCACACTCAGGATTGTCACGCAGGCGCTGCATTTGCCAAGTTGTTTCCGCCCACCACAAACGCAATACACTGCGATTTTGACGGTAAACTTCCATATTATGGCTGGAGATAACGAAATCATCGCCAACCCGCGCTTTACCCAAATAGTGCACGCATTCGCTCAAGCCATAATCTGCCAGCAGTTTCTCAACCGGTTCCCTGTCAGTTTCACGCACTTGAATCACTGCACCCAATTCTTCGTTAAATAGTGCAGCCAAAATATCTTCATCAAATGCGCTGATATCCACCTTCAGGCCACAATGCCCGGCAAAAGCCATTTCAACCAGCGTTACCAGCAAACCACCATCCGAGCGGTCATGGTATGCCAGCAATTTCTGTTCTGAGATCAGTTGCTGAATTGCCTTGAAGAAGCCTGCAAGTTGCCCAACATCTCGGACATCTGCGGTTTTATCTCCCAATTGGCGATAAACTTGAGCCAATGCAGTCCCGCCCAGCGCATTGTGCCCTTTTCCAAGGTCTATCAGAAGCAAAGCATTGTCATCTTCGGTTGATAACTCCGGCGTCACGGTATAACGCACATCTTCTACTCGGGCAAACGCACTGATAACCAATGAAAGCGGAGAAGTCATTTCACGCTCTTCCCCATCTTGGTTCCAGCGGGTTTTCATTGACATTGAGTCTTTGCCTACCGGGATAGTCAATCCCAGCGCCGGACATAATTCTTCACCCACGGCTTTCACCGCAGCATACAAACCGGCGTCTTCACCGGCATGACCGGATGCTGACATCCAGTTAGCCGATAATTTTACCCGGTTTAAATCCTGCACATAAGCAGAAGCAATGTTAGTCAATGCCTCACCGACAGCCATGCGGGAGGAAGCAGCAAAATCCAGCAATGCGATCGGCGCACGCTCTCCCATAGACATGGCTTCGCCATAATAGCTGTCCAGACTGGCGGTCGTAACGGCACAATCGGCCACAGGGATTTGCCACGGGCCAACCATTTGATCGCGGGCAACCATCCCGGTGATGGAACGGTCACCTATTGTTATCAGGAACGTTTTTTCCGCAACCGCCGGCAAATGCAGAACACGTTTTACCGCTTCTTCAAGAGAGATATGTTTGCGTTCCAATTGCTGCCCTGATGCTGTCAAGATCTGGACATTCTTCAACATTTTGGGCGTTTTGCCGAGCAAGACATCCAACGGCATATCGATGGGTTGATTATCGAAATGGCTGTCATTCAGCAACAAATGACGCTCTTGCGTTGCTTCCCCAATCACTGCATAAGGAGCGCGCTCACGGCGGCACATTTCTTCAAACAGTGAAAGCTGCTCCGGTGCCACAGCCAGCACATAGCGCTCCTGAGATTCGTTGCACCATACCTGTAATGGGCTCATTCCCGGTTCATCATTGAGAATATTGCGCAATTCAAAGCGCCCACCCCGGCCACCATCATTGACCAATTCAGGCATGGCATTCGACAATCCACCCGCCCCGACATCATGGATAAACAAAATGGGATTTCTGTCACCCAATTGCCAGCATCTATCAATAACCTCCTGACAGCGGCGTTCCATCTCTGCATTGTCACGCTGCACAGAAGCGAAATCCAAATCGGCATCAGACTGACCTGATGTCATTGACGATGCCGCTCCTCCTCCCAAGCCGATATTCATACTTGGCCCACCAAGTACAATTAATTTTGCCCCGACCGGGATTTCTCCTTTTTGAACGTGTTCCTCGCGAATATTGCCAATCCCCCCGGCCAGCATAATGGGTTTGTGGTAACCACGCAGTTCGGTGCCGTTATGGGAATAAACCTTCTCTTCATATGTCCTGAAATATCCCAGCAATGCCGGACGCCCGAATTCATTGTTAAAGGCAGCGCCACCCAGAGGGCCTTCCAGCATGATATCCAAGGCACTGACGATTCGTTCAGGCTTGCCAAAATCTTCTTCCCACGGCTGCTCAAAGCCGGGAATTCTCAAGTTAGAGACAGAAAAGCCCACCAATCCAGCTTTGGGTTTGGCTCCCCGCCCTGTTGCTCCTTCATCACGGATCTCTCCCCCTGAGCCTGTCGCTGCGCCGGGCCACGGTGAAATTGCCGTTGGATGATTATGCGTCTCAACTTTCATCAGAATATGCGCGGGTTCTTGATGATAATCATAGGTACCGCTTGCAGGATCAGGGAAAAAACGACCGACACGAGAGCCTTCCATCACGGCGGCATTGTCTTTATAAGCGGAAAGAACATAATCCGGTGTCTGCTCAAATGTATTCTTGATCATCTTGAACAGCGACTTAGCCTGCGCCTGGCCATTAATCACCCAATCCGCATTGAAAATTTTGTGGCGGCAGTGTTCAGAGTTTGCCTGAGCAAACATGTAAAGCTCTACATCAGTCGGATTGCGCTCCATGGACTGAAAAGCCCGCACCAAATAATCAATTTCATCTGCAGCCAGAGCCAGCCCCAATTCAAGGTTGGCAGATTCCAGCGCTGCCCGGCCTGACTGTAAGATATCAATTTGCTTCATCGGGGCAGGTTGTTGGTGGGAAAACAGTATTTCAGCCTGTTCGAACTGGGTAAATACACTCTCCATCATGCGATCATGCAGCAACCCAGACAAGATTTGCCGCTGTGTATCGCTCATTTCATTACTCTGAATATAATAAGCAATCCCCCTTTCCAAACGGACAATTTTGTTCAATCCACAATTGTGAACAATTTCTGTCGCTTTGGATGACCAAGGGGATATTGTTCCCGGGCGAGGAGTAACCAACAGTAGTTGACCTTTGGGTTCATGTTCAGCCAAAGAAGGGCCATATTTTAACAGTCGGTTTAATTTCTCTCGTTCATCGCCCGTGATCGGAGCATTAGTCTCTGCAAAATGCACATATTCCGCATAGAGCTCTGTAACAGGAAGGCTCTTGTCTTGACATTGGGAAAGGAGCTTAGTAATACGAAACGCTGATAAAGCGGGAGAGCCACGCAGAATTTCCATAGTAATAGATTCTCTCATCTTAGAAGCAAAGCCTGACTGATGCCTCAGGGGAACTTTGCCCATTATAGAGGAATGTTTCACCCGACGAAACCGTTTGCGTGGTTATTTATTAGACTAATGATACATTTAGTAAGATTCCAAAATTGATTTAATAAGGTTGCACAACCCTATTTTGTTCAGCAAAATTCTCGATTACTGGAAATTTAACCATGCTATCATCTGGCGTTTCATATTGAGCCCAAACTGCACTGGTGAGAGATAACTATTTGAGTAATATAAAGATAAATTATTTTGTTATCGTTATTATCGCGCTCCTCTCCGCAGCAATCATTGGTCTGAACATCAATTGGCCCAATCAACAGCAGGAGCAGATAAACAAAATTTTGGCACGAGGAGAACTTCGGGTTAGTACTATCCGTTCACCTCTAATTACCCTTAACAACAAAAATGAGCCAACAGGTTTTGACTATGAATTAACCAAACGGTTTGCTGATTATCTTGGGGTTAAACTCGTTATTAAGTTTAGAACCAACATTAACCAGCTTTTTGACGATTTAAAGAATGATAAAGCCGATTTTTTAGCGGCAGGTCTTATCTACAATAAAGAAAGGCTATCCCAAACACGCACCGGCCCTGCTTATTCTTTAGTCTTACAGCAACTGGTCTATCGCAAAGGGACAGCACGCCCACGTTCATTTGCTGATTTAAACGGCAAGCTCATCGTCACCGCTGGCTCTGCCCATGCCAGTGAGCTGAAAAAATGGAAAGAGGAATCTTTCCCTGATTTGAGTTGGGATGAAACCTCGCACGAGAACACTCAGCAATTACTTGAGCAACTTTCTGATGGAAAAATAGATTATACAATCAGCGATTCAATCAGCCTGGCACTGCAACAGCGTATTCATCCCAATCTAGCCGTTGCTTTTGACGTTAGCGAAGAGCGTCCACTGACTTGGTATTTAAAACGCAATGATGACTATAGCCTCAACTCCGCCATGCTTGATTTTTTCAGTATGCTGGCTGAAAACGGCATTATGTCTCGGCTACAAGAAAAGTATTTTAGCCATGTTGGCTCATTCGATTATTTCGATACTATTTCATTTATTCGCGCAATCAATAAGTTATTGCCCACATACCAGACACTTTTTGAAAAGTATGCAGGTTCACTTGACTGGCAATTAGTCGCTGCAATTGCATGGCAAGAATCACATTGGGATCCGTTGGCTACATCCCCCACAGGTGTTCGTGGCCTGATGATGCTCACCCGCCCGACAGCAGAATGGGCAGGAATACGTGACCGCTTGGATCCAGAAGAGAGTGTAAAAGGCGGCATGGCTTATCTGCATTATTTAATGGAGCGCCTGCCAAAAACCATCCCTGAAGATGAGCGCATCTGGTTCGCCCTCGCCGCTTATAATATGGGATATGGGCATATCCTTGATGCCAGAAAATTAACTGCTGCACAAAAAGGCAATCCTGATAGCTGGCTCGATGTTAAAACTCGCCTGCCCCAATTAAGCAAGAAAAAATACTACACCAATACAACGTATGGCTATGCACGCGGCTATGAGGCTTACCGCTACGTTGAAAATATTCGGCGTTATTATTTGAGTCTGGAAGGATATTTGCGGGCAAAAAATAATCGTGAGAACACGGAGGAAAATAAAACTGAGATCACCTCAATCAGCGAACCTGAACCTGAGGCCAGTCAAAATGATAAGAACAAGGATAAATAATCTCTTTGATTTTCATTCGGTTATTATTATGTATTAGATAAATGGAATCGCTGGTTCAGGCATTTTACCTGTACTAGCCCATTATCTGAGCCAGTACATTTCGATAAATTAAGCCCTGCCGCTATGATAGCTCTTGTTGCTGATTCTTTAATTTCTTCAATGCCTTGTGCTGCTCCCTTCTTTGTTTAAAAAAAGCACTCAACATCGCAGAACACTCCTCAGCCAAAACACCGCTTGTAATTTCGACCTTATGGTTCATACCCGGATGGCGCAAAATATCAACCAATGATCCTGCTGCACCCGTTTTCATATCGCTGGCACCATAAACTAAACGCTGTATCCGGCTGTGTACCATTGCTCCCGCACACATTATGCAAGGTTCCAAAGTGACATACAGTGTCGTATTCAACAGGCGATAATTCTGTAATTGGCTGCCACCACGGCGCAGGGCTATGATTTCTGCATGTGCAGTTGGATCATGTTCGGTTATCGGGTGATTAAACCCTTCAGCAATAACTTTATTATCGGCAACCAATACAGCCCCAACGGGGATCTCACCTCGCTCTTGTGCTTGTATTGCCAAATCCATTGCCCGACGCATCCAATACTCATCGCTATATATTTCAGTTACTGCATGTATTTCTGTCACTACGCATTCTCTTACTTTTAAAAAACCGGGGATAGCAGGTCATTGTCACTATACATTTCGTCTTTCAAGCTGCTTCTTTGTTGACTGCAAAGCAACTTGAAATCCATTGCGTATATTATTTATTGCTCTTTATTCATTTCAATTAATTAATTCAGGCTCGACCTGAACTTCATCAAGAAAAGCATCAAGGAATTGCTTCATACGTTCTACTCTCTCGCGGGCTAATTTCCTGCCCGATAGAGTCTGAAAACCAGACTCTAACTTGAATAATTTGGTATAAAAGTGATCGATAACATAAGCCTTATCATCATATTCACGCTGTGTTGCCAGCGGGTCACTAACATCATACAACGAAGACCCCATGCGGCCGGCAGTATAAAAGCAGCGCCCGATACCAATCATACCCAAGGAGTCCAACCGATCCGCATCTTGTACAATTTTGGCTTCCAACGTTCTGGGGGTTATATTGGCTGAAAAACTATGGGCTTCGATAGCGTGACAAATATCCGCAATATCCTTCTCATTCCACCCCAGATTTTTCAATATCAATTCAGCTTTTTCTGCCGCCATGCGTGAAGCAAAGGGCCTGTTTGGTGAGTTTTTTTCAACACTCACACAATCATGCAATAGCACAGCCACAAAAACTAACTGCAAATTGCCAGATTCAGCTTCGCAAATTTGCTTGGCATTCAGCCATACACGATGAAGGTGGGCAATATCATGGGCACCATCATCACCTTCTATCGCCATTGGTAAAAGTTGTTGCGCTAAATCTGTAAAAGGTGAAAAAGATAACATAATCGAAGAGCCTCTTTTTATGTATATAATATCGACATAGATAAAAACAGAAGGATTAACAACCATGCTGACCGGCCTTAACCACATAACTCTGACTACTTCAAACCTGGAACATAGTTTGGATTTCTATATTAATCAGCTTGGATTCAGGCCGCATGTACGTTGGCAGAATGGCGCTTATCTGAGCCTCGGGGAGTTATGGCTTTGCCTTTCTTGCGATGAAACTAAACCAGCACAAGATTATACCCACATTGCCTTTACTATTTCAGTTGGCGATTTTTCTGCTTTCAAGAAAAAATTATTGGCTGCGGGTATACCGCAATGGAAAGAAAACCGCAGCGAAGGGGAATCAATTTACCTGCTTGACCCTGATGGGCATCAGCTTGAAATCCATGTCGGTTCGCTTGCCAGCCGCCTTGATTCACTCCGAACCAACCCTTACCAGGGATTGGTGTGGTATTAATATCCACTGCTGGATTGCTGCCGCCATAAATGGGCACCAACCAATGCTTTCCAAGGAGTGAAATCCGCCAACCATTCTTCTGCCTGCTCAGCGCTGACTTTTTCTTCTTGCCTGAGCAGATATTGAAGATTGCGCCTGACGGCAACATCGCCATGCAATGAACCATTCAGATAATTAAACCCTCTCAGCAAAGTATAATTTACTGTCCACATACCCACTCCCTTAATGGCAAGTAAATTATCCGTTAATTGTTGAGCCCCATTTTCCCTTTCTGGGATAACTAATTCGATTGCACCAGAATCAATAAGCCGACTGGCATTCAGTAATGCATTGGCTTTCCCGACAGAAAAACCACATTGGCGCAATTCTTGCTCCGAACACCGCATTACCTGCTGATAATCTGGATGACACAATAACCCTGACGAGTGTTGAGTGCCGATTGCCTGAATAAAACGACGCCGAATAGAAATTGCTGCACTTACGCTAATTTGCTGGCCTATGATTGCCCAACTTAATGCTTCAAAAGGGGTTGCTGATTGATAAATTCTTAGCCCTGCCTGTCTAGTAACTAGCTCTCCAATGACAGGATGCCCTTGATATAGGGATTCAAATTTCTCTATGGGCTGGTTCAGCCCCAACATATGTGAAGCCAGAATTGATAATGCATTATGTGATGAAAGAGTGTTATCACCATCAATATCAAGTTGTACTTGAGCGGTATTATTTTCAATTGCAATAGTCAAAAGGGCGGGAGTTCCGTGCCAAATAACGCCTTTTTTAATTTGGTTTTGCTGCACGACTTCAGACACCCCCATTTCATCCCGCTGATGAAATGCCAGTAAGTCATTCGTATGATAATTACTGGGTAGTTTTATTTCCGTTACACAACTTGCTTGCATTAAAATAGCTCCACAGTCATATAAAATTAAGCTAATGTTCTAACAGACACCAAGCTTAAAAACAACATAAATAAACTACAAATTTTCACCATCTATTTTATATTTACTCAGTTCTTCATTTAATTCTTTAATTTGATATTTTGATGGACTTAATGTTAATAGATATATGCCAAACCCCATAAGTAACCCCATACTTAAAACAACTAAAAATAAATTCAACGCACTGCCAATGATATTACTGATCTCATCTCCCTTAAATAAAAAAACAATCAGTACAACAAATGCCAGAATAAAGAAATAGGCTGAGAATAACTTTTCAAAACAATAGATAATATAATAAAAAGATTTAGTCTTAACCTGAACGACACCGGAGTCCAAAACAGTATAGGCCCTTAATTTTTTCAGAACATCTAAGTACTCAGAACTTAAGCCATTTTCTTTCAATCTGATAAATATCCCCCTGAATTTATCGGATTTTATTTTTGTAATTTCAAACATTATTTCAGACGATATTTCATATTTAATGTATTTTTTACTTAAATCATCCAAATAGTTATCATACTGATTTAAATATTTAATATATTTATTTGCTTTTCTTTCTCTAAAAACACTCACATCCGCATAAAGCTTCTTTAGTATGGACAAAATGATGCCCACAAAAGTCCCGATAGAACCCAAAACTTTCACGATATCGTTACCATATTTTACAATGTAATCAATCATGTTTTTGCTCTAAAGAATGTAAAACATACTTAAGTATATACCATGATGAATACCTGTGAGCACTTTCTTAACGATAGCCATATTTCTCTTTATTCAATGGGTAAATGTTCAATAGCTCCCCATTCGGCCCAAGAGCCATCATAGAGACACACTTTTTTATACCCACACTGATAAGCTGCCAGTAAAGCAATACATGCCGTAACCCCCGAACCACAATAAAAATAAAGCACACTCTCTAAATCGATTTTCTTTTCTGTAAAAATGCTTTTTAATTCATCGGATGGTTTATAACAGCAGCCATCCAATAATTGTTCAAACGGCAGGTTAATTGAATTGGGTATATGCCCTGATCTCAACCCTTCACGAGGTTCAGCCACAGCACCTCTAAATCGCTCATGAGATCTGACATCAATAATGGTATCGGAATCAGAGTAACATTTTACAAGTATTTCTTCTTTAGAGGCGATGAGCGCTTTATTATATGCCCCTTCCCAGAAAGAATTATTTTTTGGCATTTTAGGTGCAATATCAACATGACGCCCCTCAGCCAGCCATTTTTTTAACCCGCCATCTAATACAAAAACTTTTTCATGTCCCATCAATTTAAATAGCCACCACGCCCTGGGTGAGAAATGTATTCCCTTCGCATCGTAAATAATAACAATATCATCAGAAGAAATTCCCATCTTACGAACATTCTCTCTGAAATGATCATAAGTGGGCGCTGTGTGTACCAATGCGGAATCAGGATCAGAAAATTTACCTTTCAAATCAAAAAATAATGAACCGGGAATATAAGCTTTGTTATTAGTTTTGGTGTTATTGTCATGCACACTATCTGATGTGGCATCTAAGATAATAATATTGGGATCATCAATATGCTTAGACAGCCAATCGGTTGATACTAAATTGCCTTCCATTTTATACCACCATTCATTAAAAATAATCTTCATTCCAGATGATTGTTTAAGTTATCGCCCTATTTATAAGACGAAACAAACAGCATTTCCAACATTTATTTTATATTTGATTTACAAACAGTATGGAGAAATATTGCTACTCTGGATTTTTATTCGTTTATGTTACCGTATTTTTTCACTGTAAATCCCGGTATATCAAAACGTTAATTGATTAGTGTCACACACTGCATTATTTTAGGCGCCTAAAATAGCTTTGCATTGCTGTTTTGCGTTACAGAATAGGGTTTGTTAAAGTAATTCAGACTGTACAAAAAGCCAGCAAAAAAGTGAAAATAGTAGATGGAAATTTCACGTCATTGACTGATATAGATATAAGAATTTTGCAAGAGGTTGAAGTGGCACTATTAATTACTAAACGCTGTATTAATTGCGATATGTGTGAACCCGAATGCCCTAATCAGGCCATCACGATGGGTGAAGAAATATACGAAATAGAACCCGAACGCTGTACTGAGTGTATAGGGCATTACGAAAAGCCAACTTGCCAGTCTGTCTGCCCTATCACCAATACCATCATCCTTGATCCTGACCATCAGGAAACCGAGGAGCAATTGTGGGATAAATTTGTGCTCCTGCACCATGCTGATAAGATCTGAGTTTAGCTTTCCAATATCACTGTCGCACAGGCATAGCGCCGTTCATCTGCCAGTGTAACGTGCATTGATTTCACATTCAGTGTATTTGCCAATAAACTCGCCTCTCCATGAAGCTTTAAGGTCGGTTTTCCCAGTGGATCGTTGATCACTTCAAACTGATTAAACGCCAATCCATTGCGGATCCCTGTCCCAAATGCTTTGGCAGCCGCTTCTTTGACAGCAAACCGTTTTGCAAGGAAGCGGATAGGTTGATTATGTTGTTGATATTGCAACCATTCCCCGTCACTCAGAATCCGCTTTGCCAAGCGTTCTCCTGAACGCCCGACAATTTCCTCAATGCGGGATATTTCGACAATATCAGTGCCTAACCCAATAATGGCCATTAACTGCGGGCTTCCCGCAACAACGCTTTCATGTCTGCCACAGCAGCGGATAATCCACTGAATACCGCGCGGCCAATGATAGCGTGACCAATATTCAATTCGTAAATTTCAGGCAGGGCGGCGATGCGTTGAACATTGTGATAGGTTAATCCATGACCCGCATTGACTGTAAGGCCTTTCCCTGCGGCGTAAGTGACGGCTTCTTTAATGCGCTGAAACTCTTTTTCCTGCTGGATTTCATTTTCAGCATCAGCATATGCACCTGTATGAATTTCAATAAATGGTGCCCCAACTTCAGCCGCAGCGTCAATTTGCTGGTGATCCGCATCGATAAATAAAGAAACTTGAATCCCCGCTTCTGATAAAGTTTTTACAGCCTTGGCAATGTGTGCTTTCTGCCCGGCAACATCCAATCCGCCTTCCGTTGTAACTTCCTCACGTTTTTCAGGAACCAGACAACAGAAAGCAGGTTTGGTTTGAACGGCAATGCCAACCATCTCATCTGTTACGGCCATTTCGAGGTTCATACGGGTTTGAATTGTTTTTTCTAATAATTGAACATCTCTATCGGTAATATGGCGGCGATCTTCACGCAAGTGAATCGTTATACCATCAGCCCCTGCCTGCTCTGCAATAAATGCAGCCTGAACCGGATCAGGGTATTTCGTCCCGCGGGCATTACGCAAGGTCGCAATATGATCAATGTTGATACCTAACAATATCTCAGCCATTTTTAACTCCTGAAAGAATATAAGATTCAGATAAGTCTACACTTTTCATGATACTTGTGTGCCTTACTTTAATTTTCATTTTTCTTATTGGGAAGATCCGTTTTCTTACGTACAAATTGACGAAATAGTTCGCGACTCTTCAGAGGTTTCCCCCCCAAGTAGGGTTTTAATGCAATGCGCGTGAAACGCTTAGCCGCCCTTAAGCTTGCATGATCAGGGAATTCACCGGTTGCCAATGACTTTAATTCGTGACCAGTAAAGCTATAGTGATCAATAACCAAACTCGCGATAAATCCTTTTTCTTCACGATAGCGATACGTCATAGTATCTGATACAGGCTCTCCACTACCTGCACAGTGCAAATAATCTACACCGTATCCCATATTGGTCAACAGCGCTAATTCAAAACGGCGCAAGGCATATTCCGGCGTGGAATCGCTTGCCGCAAGCACTTGTAAGCATTGGAGATAATCGAAGAAAAGTGTGGGGTATGCCGTCCCTTGTTCAAGAACTCGGGATAGAAGCTCGTTAACATACAAGCCACTGTAAAGCACGCTTCCCGTTAGAGGAAGCGCTAATGAGATAGGTTCTGCATCCCGGAGGGTTTTGATTTCACCCCGCCCGCTCCAGCGGATAAGTAACGGGGTGAAAGGCTGTAAACAACCTTTTAGATGAGAACGACGGCTGCGTGCACCTTTCGCTAAAACGCGCACCCGCCCTTCATTTTCAGTGAAAAAATCCAGCAACAAACTCGTTTCACTGTAAGGGCGCCCGTGGAGTACAAAGGCTCTCTGCCAGCCGTCCACAAGTCAGCCTTATAAATCGTCGATGTAACCGAGGCTTCTCAGCGCTCGTTCATCATCAGCCCAACCTGCTTTCACTTTTACCCATAATTCCAAATGGACTTTGACATCAAACAGTCTTTCCATATCCTGGCGGGCTTCTGTACCAATCGTTTTGATTTTGCTGCCTTTATTGCCAATTACCATTTTCTTCTGGCCATCCCGCTCCACCAGAATCAAACCGTGGATGGTATAACCACCACGCTCATTGACAACAAACTGCTCAATTTCCACGGTCACTGAATACGGTAATTCATCACCCAGAAAGCGCATCAGTTTTTCACGGATAATTTCTGACGCCATGAAACGCTGTGAGCGGTCAGTGATATAATCTTCCGGAAAATGATGATCTGCCTGTGGAATGTGATCACGCACAAGTTTGGCAATGGTATCAACATTCATGCCTTTTTCTGCGCTGATCGGCACCACATCAATGAAATTCATTTGCTGGCTAAGGAAGCCAATGTGCGGCAGTAGAATTGTTTTATCGGTTACATTGTCCACTTTGTTGATGGCAAGCAGAACCGGGCAACGCAAGTGGCGCAGTTTATTCACCACCATTTCATCATCAGGTGTCCAGTTCGTGCCTTCCACGACAAAAATAACCAGTTCAACATCACCAATAGAACTGCTCGCCGCACGGTTCATTAATCGGTTGATTGCACGTTTTTCTTCAATATGAAGGCCCGGTGTATCAACATAAATTGTTTGATATGCACCTTCCGTATGAATTCCCATAATACGATGGCGAGTCGTTTGGGGTTTACGGGAGGTGATAGATACTTTTTGGCCCAATAATTGGTTCAACAAAGTTGATTTACCGACGTTAGGCCGACCGACTATTGCAACAAATCCGCAATAGTTTTTTTCTTCGCTCATTCAAGCTCCAGTTGTTTTAATGCTTGTTCCGCAGCCGCCTGTTCTGCCTTGCGGCGACTGGAACCTATTCCTCTGACAGGCTGTTCAAATCCACTGACCTGACAGTGAATTGTAAATTCCTGATCGTGTGCTTCCCCACGAACTTGAACAACCAGATATGTTGGCAACGGCAAATGACGCCCTTGCAAATATTCTTGTAAACGGGTTTTTGGATCTTTTTGTTTATCGCCTGGGCTGATTTCATTCAAGCGGGTTTCATACCAATTCAAGATAATTTTTTCAATCATCTTAATATCGCTATCAAGAAAGATCGCGCCGATTAAGGCTTCGATACTGTCCGCTAAAATGGATTCCCGACGATGCCCCCCGCTTTTTAGCTCGCCCGGCCCCAAACGCAGGCATTCGCCTAATTCAAACTCTCTGGCCAACTCTGCCAATGTATTGCCACGCACCAAAGTTGCCCGCATACGGCTCATGTCCCCTTCATCCACCCGGGGAAAACGATGATAGAGTGCATTGGCAATGACAAAACTTAGAATAGAGTCACCAAGAAATTCCAGACGTTCATTATGCTTACTGCTGGCACTACGGTGAGTCAAAGCTTGAAGCAATAAATCCTGCTGTGTGAAGGTATATCCTAGCTTACGTTGTAACCGATTCGTTATTATGGCGTTCATGTGCTACCAATTCAGTTAGAATTCATCAAATAAAAGCACACGCAACAGACCTGTGAAGCTATATATTTCTTATAATATATAGCCTTACAAAACTGTTGCGTTTGCACTGGCTCCCTAATGTAGGCCTTACCTTAAGGAGCCAGTCTTCATGTTTGAAAGAATATTCTACACTGTGAGATGAATTAATGCTGCGCTAATATATATAAATATTAGTGAATTCCACCAATTCTGCCTAAGCGTACACCTGTAGGCCACTCACCTTCCTGCTTTTCAAAACTCATCCAGATAGCGGTCGCGCGGCCTACCAGGTTCTTCTCTGGTACGAATCCCCATTCGCGGCTATCTGCACTATTATCGCGGTTATCACCCATCGCAAAATAGTGGCCTTCAGGAACTACCCATGTCCCTACCGGCAAGCCGTCTTGACGGAAGTGTGGCACCGATGAAACAGGAGGGATCATCAGAACATGATGAGACACGTTCCCTAAGCTCTCAATCCGTTCCGTTTGACGAAGAGAATATGCACCCAATGGTTCATCAAGAGGAATTTGATAAACACCTCTCAAGCGGAGCCCTTCTGGAGTTATATCGTCTCTAATCGTCCATTCGCTCGGAAAATCATCACGATAGACAACAGGCAAATCACCTTTACATTCGGCCTGCCAACCGCAACCCGGGTAAATTTGTAGCTCTTTTTTGACATAATCGTAAACAACTTTGTCTCCCGGCAAGCCAACAATCCGTTTAACAAAATCGATACTCGGATCTTTTGGAAATTTGAAGACAGCGACATCTCCACGTTTCGGTTCACCCGTTTTAATCAAGGTTGTTTGCGTAATCGGGTCTTTCAAGCCATAGGCGAATTTTTCAACCAGAATAAAATCCCCAATCAACAATGTCGGCATCATTGAGCCGGAAGGGATCTGAAAAGGCTCGTAGACAAAAGAACGCAAAACCAAAACAATGGCTAACACCGGAAAGACAGATGCAATTGTATCAAACCATGATGGTTTATTAAGATCCTTAGCCAAAGCTTCCTGAGCTTCCGCGCCTGCTACTTGTTCCTGAAGGCTAGCCAGCTTCTTCTTGCGGGCAGGAGCAAGTTTAAATCGCTCGATACACCAGAAAATTCCGGTAATTAACGTTGCTAACGTTAAGATCAAGGCAAAAGTGTTAGCCATTTAAACTCCTTACGACCTTGTTAGTTATCTTTTCCAACATGCAGAATCGCTAAGAAGGCTTCTTGTGGCAGTTCGACGTTTCCGACCTGCTTCATGCGCTTCTTACCTTCTTTCTGTTTCTGCAATAGCTTTTTCTTACGGCTAACGTCACCGCCATAGCATTTAGCAAGTACGTTTTTACGTAATTGCTTCACTGTAGACCGCGCAATAACGTGTGTCCCAATGGCTGCCTGAATAGCAATATCAAATTGCTGACGTGGAATAAGCTCTTTCATTTTTTCCACCAGCTCACGACCACGGTATTGTGAGTTGTCACGGTGAGTAATCAACGCCAGCGCATCAACACGCTCGCCGTTAATCAGTACATCCACACGCACCATGTCTGAGTTCTGGAAGCGGACAAAATTATAATCCAGCGACGCATAACCACGAGATGTTGATTTCAATCGGTCAAAGAAATCCAGAACAACTTCAGCCATCGGAATTTCGTAAGTCAGTGCAACCTGATTACCGTGATAAACCATATTAGTTTGCACACCGCGTTTTTCCACGCAGAGCGTAATGACGTTGCCAAGGTATTCTTTCGGCAACAACATGTGACATTCTGCAATCGGTTCACGCAATTCGTTAATACTGTTCAATGCCGGTAACTTGGATGGACTGTCAACGTAAATAATATCACCACCCGTGGTCTCAACTTCATAAACAACCGTTGGGGCCGTTGTAATTAAATCGAGATCATACTCACGTTCCAGACGTTCCTGAATGATTTCCATGTGCAGCAGACCAAGGAAACCACAGCGGAAGCCGAAGCCCAATGCGGTAGAGCTTTCTGGCTCATAGAATAATGAGGCATCATTCAGGCTCAGTTTACCCAATGCATCGCGGAACGCTTCATAATCATCAGAGCTTATCGGGAACAATCCGGCATAAACCTGAGGTTTAACTTTCTTGAAGCCAGGCAGGGCTTTTTCAGCAGGATGACGTGCGGTTGTCAATGTATCACCAACCGGAGCGCCCAAAATATCTTTGATAGCACAAACCAACCAACCTACTTCACCACAATTCAGCACATCACGATCGATACGCTTAGGCGTGAAAATACCCAGACGGTCAGCGTTATACACCTGCCCTGTGCTCATGACCTTAACTTTATCGCCTTTGCGCAGTGTCCCGTTTTTAATACGAACCAGTGAAACTACGCCAAGGTAATTGTCAAACCATGAATCGATGATCAGAGCTTGCAATGGCGCTTCAGGATCTCCTTCTGGTGCTGGAATTTCTTTTACCAGACGCTCGATGACATCCTGCACGCCAACGCCTGTTTTGGCCGAGCAACGAACAGCATCTGTAGCATCGATACCAACAATATCTTCGATTTCTTCTGCAACGCGCTCTGGTTCCGCGGCTGGAAGGTCAATCTTGTTCAGAACCGGAACAACTTCCAGATCCATTTCGATAGCGGTATAACAGTTAGCCAGAGTCTGGGCTTCCACCCCTTGCCCTGCATCAACAACCAACAAGGCACCTTCACAGGCTGCCAAAGAACGGGAAACTTCGTAAGAGAAGTCAACATGCCCCGGCGTATCAATGAAATTTAATTGATAAACTTGACCATCATTTGCCTTGTAATCAAGGGTAACGCTTTGTGCCTTGATAGTGATGCCACGTTCACGTTCAAGATCCATTGAATCCAGTACTTGAGCTGCCATTTCGCGATCTGACAGTCCCCCACAAATTTGAATAATTCGGTCAGATAATGTGGACTTACCGTGGTCGATGTGGGCGATAATGGAGAAATTTCGTATTTGCTTCATTATTAAATCTTTTTTGCCTTAGTATTTCTGAATCATTCGCCTATGGACACACTGATGGACATAAAGCGACAGTTTATAGTTCGGCCACTGGCCTGAGGAGCCGTATTCTACATGCCAAACCTATGAAAACCTAGTCATGCCTGCTGTTTTCGGTATGACCTGCGGTTTTCAGTATGACAAATAAAATTGAAACTCGTATGGTAAAACAGATTATTCTTGCTGTAGAACCTTAATCGTATCAGGAGGCAAACCAATTTGTAATACAACTGGCTGGTAGGCTTGCAGCTTATCCCAATACGTAGCAATTTTGCGAGCGATGAAAAAACCAGCAAAACCACCACCGATTCCACCCAGACATATCCATAATTGTTCAGATGTCCAGACCTGGAAAAAAGCAGCTCCCAGAAATAATCCCAATAGCGGTGTTAAATAGACTAGCATTGCTGAACGCAGCAAACTACTTTCAGGAATACCCACTTCCACTTTCTGGCCGGGCTGAAGAGGTTGAGAAATTTCCAATTCCAATTGATGGATGTTTTCTGGCCCTATTTTTTCCAGCAGATAAGAACCACAGGCCGCTTTAGCCTGACAACTCCCACAGCCGGAAGATGAACCATAACGTAGCAATGCGCGACCTTGTTGCCAATGAACAACTGTTGCCCATTCTTTAACCATCAGTTTTCTCCCGTAAACACTACATTTTCAGCAATTCTCTTGGCGGTTGCGAACGGCAGTTCACCAATAACTGAAATATGATTTTTATCTCTGGATAAAGTATAAACCGTTCGTCTGCCTTGCCGAAATGGTTGTTCATCTACAACCTTTTGGCCGGAATTCACAACATTAACAGAAAAATTAAATAACCCATCGCTATACATGATGGATTCTAACCATTCAGTCTCTGACAGTTTACGGCTGCTACGGGAAATTTCTTTGAATCCTTCGGGTAGTGTTCCAACCCGCCAATTGAATTTCAATTTTTCAGAAGGCGGGATCAGTAACATCGGTGGTAACTTCAAATAAGTAATCGCATTCAGCTCATTTTTGATGTAGTCACTCACCGTTGATGAAACAACACGAAATTGCTCAATGACAGTAATATTATCTCTGTCCAACAATTCAATGAGCAAAGGGAGATGATTTTTTTCATCAATCAGAAGGTTATAGTTATAGCGGTAATCATCTTTCGAAATGATGCGGACAAAGTGCGCTGGATGATCACCAACATGCGAACTACCCGCATCAATAAAGCGATAGTATTTCTGCAATTGTGCAACATTGGCAAAAATGATCGGCGGGAAATAATCAACAATATGATTGCCCTGTAAGCTGAATGAATCCAGCCCCGGTTCATAATAGCTGATTTGGTTGCCGCGCTGGACAATTTCGCGACGTGAACCATCCATCTGTATGATTTGAGCAATGGGTTGGCCGCCGATAATGGCGTGGCGATAACGCAAAGGAATGAGAAATTGCTGCGATAAGTTAATGAACCCCAATTCATAGTTCAATGTTTGTACAGAACGGTTCATTTCCTGCAACAAAGCTTCGGCATTGTTTTCCTGTGCCGAAGCTTTGAGGGGATTAAATAGGCTACCCGCCAATAATAGAATGAAAAACCAAACACGTTTCATTACTGTTGTTGTGCCTGCACTCCAGATGGCTGAGCAACTTGTGCCGCTTTCTGATTATTTTCAGCGTGAATGCGTCGGTCAAGTTCATACTGCTGTAACATTGCATCGATGCGCTTATTACTTTCCCTGACCCGCATATTTAAATCACCGCCGAAAGCATCATCATCCGGGGCGGTCAAGCCTACAGGAGAAGCAGCTCCTATCACTGGCAATGTATTGAAAACAGGGGTATCAAATTGAGTATCCGTTTCAGTACCATTATCACCACTATTGTACTGCTGGACACCAATGATCACTGCCAAAGATACACATGCAGCCATGCCGACTTGTGAAATCTGGCTTGCCCAAGGGCGGATTTTCGACCAAAAAGGTAGCTTGGCCCACGTTTCAGGCTTTGGTTGGGACTCTAAAACGGCCGCTGGATTGATGTGAATAGGCTCTTTTTCCAGTGCCAATGCTACTTGACTCGCAATATCAAGATGCAACACTTTCCCTACATCACCGCGCATTACATCACGAACAAGGTGGTATCTTTCCCACTGCTTTTGCATATCTGCATTTTCAGAGACCGAATGAATGACTTCATTATCAAGAGCTTCTCCATCCATCAATGCGGAAAGTTTTTCTCTTTGCATGCCAAAGTACCCTTAAATATTGTTTTGTCCCACTACTGCTGGATTAGCGGCTGAACTTTATTATCAATGGCTTCCCTTGCCCGGAAAATTCGTGACCGTACTGTACCGACAGGACATTCCATGATGTCAGCTATTTCTTCATAGCTCAACCCATCCAATTCCCTCAGTGTAATCGCTACCCGTAAATCTTCCGGAAGCGATTCAATCGTACGGAAAACTACTTCCTTTAACTCTTCAGACAACATTAAGTTCTCAGGGTTCGAAATTTCTTTTAAAGAACTTGACGTATCGTAAGTTTCTGCATCATTGGCATCCAGATCATTGGATGGTGGACGCCGCCCCTGAGCAACCAAATAGTTCTTCGCAGTATTAACAGCGATACGATATAACCATGTATAAAAAGCGCTATCTCCACGGAAAGATGAAAGCGCACGATAAGTCTTAATAAAAACCTCTTGAGCAACATCCGGGACATCACTTTGAGGCACATAGCGAGCAAGCAAGCTCGCTACTTTATGCTGGTATCTTGTTACCAGCAAATTAAATGCTTTTTGGTCGCCTTGTTGGACCTTTTCGATCAGCATTTGATCCGTTAACTGCTCGCTCATCCGAGGTTCACTCTCCTGAGGTAAAACTCCACATTCATGCTTACTGATCCTAATATGAAACCCTGCTTTTCTGAGCAAGCATGACTTTGAGCATCAATTTACTGTGAAGTTCAACTTTGACTGTAATTTTATATTACTGCCGCCTGTTTTTTTGTATCACACATCTTTGATGACTATACATTTGTCTTTTAAATTGCTTGACCAGTGCTGCTCATTTCCCCGAACACCATGTTAAGACTTTAACCATTCATGCCTTCGGAGAGGTATTCTCTTAATCGTCGCACCACAATTTAAAAATTCATTGTGTGAAATTCACTGCATGAGCCTAGTACAAATCATAGCTTCTATTTCACGGGACACTCGATTTTAATCCGAGAAAACGGAAGTTTTGCTTCATTAATTGCGGATTTCATTAATTGCAAAATAGTCATTGCAAAACAAAACCCATTTCATCCGTACGATCTCCGTTACGCGTAATTCCCGTTAACCGAGTGACCCCAACATTATCAATAATGAAAGTAAAAATCTGTCACTAACTGACGAAATTCATCTGAATATGAGCCATCCACTGCGCGGAGTGCCAGCTCATGTATCTGGGGGTCCTGCTGATCTTGCCGAGATAACCCCAATAACAGCCGGTGCAATGGCTTATCCTTTCTGTCACGAATATTCACTCGATAATGGGTAAACCATCCCAGGTTCAATGCCATTTTTTCAAAGAATTCCCCGATGTCATAGGGCAATACGACACAAAATAACCCGGATGGTGTAATTAACTTTTGAACACATTCCAATAATCCTTGATGGGTCAATGATTCCGTATAGCGGGCCTGATTACGAGCTTCATCCCGGCATGCAACCGCAGGCGCAAAATAAGGGGGATTACTGACAATTAAATCATAGCGGGCATGATTTTTTTCCTGCGCGTCCTCCCGATTCACATGCGGTTGCCCAATCTGTTGTGTAAAGTCATGGATATCCTGCTGATAAACCTTGATGCGGGAAGGCCACGGCGATTGTTTGACATTATCAACAGCCTGCATTGCTGCCAGTTCATCCAGTTCCACGGCATCAATAACCGTATTTTCTTTTGTCCGTTGAGCTATCATCAATGAAATCAAACCACTGCCGCACCCAATATCCAGACATCTTTTCCTGTTATATACTGGTGCCCAGGCTCCCAATAACACACCATCCGTCCCGACTTTCATTGCGCATTTATCATGCCCAACAAAGAACTGTTTAAATGTAAAGCCACCGCGGCGAAAAACGGGTTTATGTATCGATGCCATGAGTCATATCTGCTGAAATTACAATTTGCCATAGCATAAGTCTTATGGCCCACAGATAAAAGCAACCTGCACATTGGTGTTTTATAGGATGAAGAATGTGCCCAACCTGTTTATAATCGGCGCCCCAAACAGAGGTATATGATGACTGCGACAAACTTTTCCGAATTCGAACTTGATGAATCCCTGCTTGAAGCGTTGAACGACAAAGGCTACGAACGCCCGACCGCAATTCAAGAGGCTGCTATTCCTGCTGCTATGGATGGACGTGATGTCCTCGGCTCCGCGCCAACAGGTACAGGTAAAACTGCTGCCTATTTGCTGCCGGTAATACAGCATTTATTGGACTTTCCCCGCAAAAAATCGGGGCCGCCACGTATCCTGATTTTGACGCCAACCCGCGAATTGGCAATGCAAGTCGCGGAGCAAGCAAAAGAATTTGCCGCTCACACACATCTGGATGTTGCCACCATCACAGGTGGTGTCGCCTATATGAATCACGCTGAAGTATTCAGTGAGAATCAAGATATTGTTGTCGCAACGACCGGGCGTTTGCTGCAATACATTAAAGAAGAAAACTTCGACTGCCGCGCGGTGGAAACATTAATTCTTGATGAAGCCGATCGCATGCTGGACATGGGATTTGCCAACGACGTCGAAACCATTGCGGGAGAAACTCGCTGGCGCAAACAGACGATGTTATTTTCAGCTACGATGGAAGGTGAAGCGATTCGTGATTTTGCCGAACGACTGCTGACCGATCCTGTTGAGATAGATGCAGAGCCTTCTCGCCGTGAACGCAAGAAAATCCAACAGTTTTACTACCGCGCCGATACACTGGAGCATAAAACCGCCTTACTGTGCAACTTGCTTCAGCAACCTGATGTAACAAAATCCATTGTTTTCGTGCGTAAACGCGAACGTGTGCGTGAATTGGTTGAATGGTTAAGTCAAGCCGGCATTCAAGCCAGTTTCCTTGAAGGAGAAATGGTACAGGCCAAACGTACAGATGCCGTGAAGCGCCTGAATGACGGCAGAGTTAAAGTATTGGTCGCAACCGACGTTGCTTCCCGTGGATTGGATATTGAAAATGTCAGCCATGTCTTTAACTTCGATCTGCCCCGCACTGCGGACGTTTATCTGCATCGGATAGGCCGAACAGCTCGCGCAGGCCGCAAAGGAATTGCCATCGCGCTGATTGAAGCACATGACCATCCTCTGTTGGGAAAAATCAGCCGTTATCTCAACGAGCCTTTGAAAATGCGGGTCATCGATGAACTGCGCCCGCAAACCAAAGCGCCAAGCGAGAAAACGAGCTACAAGCCTTCCAAGAAAGTATTGGAAAAGCGTAAAGAGAAGAAAAAAACCGAAAGCGAAAAGAAAAAGCGGACTAAAGTTCGTCATCGCGATAGTAAAAATATCGGTAAGCGACGCACTCCTTCTGGTAAAGGGAAACCAGAGCTGGCTGAAACCAACAATGATTAATTGTCAGATGTTTTAGGTCAGATCCAATCTGGCAGCTACCGCTTTTTCATACAGGTAACTGCCAGATTAAAACGGGTTCAGATCCTTTCTTTAACCATCATAACTACGCAAAAACTCCAGCATTTAGTTTAATGCAGCCAGACTGTGTTCAATATTTCCCCACAACCGAAATTCAAGGGCGAAGTTATTAGTAACTTAGCCCTTGACTCACATCGCTCAAATACGAATCTGAATAAAAATACGATACCTAGTTAAGATACTACACCGAGTAATGTTCCTCGCTTCGCTGCGATAGGATTTGCTGATAAATTTCCTCAAATTGACTGCTCATTTCGGGTTTATCTGCAATCATGGACAAGGCTTGCATAGACAAAACGTGGGCATCTGCGCTTGCGCCATCAATCGTGCTTTCCATAAAATCATCATTAGCACTTTCCATAGAAGATAATGACGCTAACATCGTACCGCCTCTATTCAACCAAGGTTTCTGCTCTGTCATTAACTCCAAAACAGCCTCCAAGAAATGCGCCTTAAATGCATGCAATCCATATCGATGAGGCAAAGCATCCAGAATACTGCCCCATTCATACTCATATTTAAGTTCTATCGTATTTCCCATGACTTGAGGAAGAGGCAACGTTTTTTGTAAGCCGCCTAACCAATCGTGCTGAACAGAATAATGCCGAATCAAGCCACTTGCCGCCAATTCTCGGGCAACTTCAGGCGATAATCCCATTTTTTTCAGGGTAGAGTCTGAAACTCCCGCCGAATTATAGATAACCGCAGGTTTCCCCGTTGCCAACGAAGCAACACTCGCTAACCCGCCCCCCAATGAGTGACCAGTGAACATAATATTCTCGCCAAATGCCTTTAATGCTTTATTGGCCAATTCCACGGCTTGATTATATTGTTCTTCGTTGTAACCAAGCCCCTGACGAATACTTGCCATAAAATCTTTCAATTCATTCGAACCAGTGAAAGAAACAATATATAACCCATTATGTTTATATACTCCGGCTTGAAATCCGGTTGAATAATCATTCAATCCATCGGGATCGATACCGACTTTTGCCAATTCTTCATCTGATAAGCGTTCAAAACCGGGGAGCCCTAAACTTTGCCCTCGATAAACATCACGCGTTATCAAGGTGAGATCATAGTCGATTCGTTGAGACTGTTTTCCTGCAATATCATTGGGAGTCAATTGTGGTAATGCCATCGTGCTGGCATTGAGATTATTAATCAGAGATTGGTAAAACGCATTCGCTTGTCTGGTATTTTCCGAAAATGAAATGTTTGAAGAAGAGACTTGTTCAATTTTATCTGATGATGCCACAACTGGAGAGTCAGATTCCGGCTGCAGAAAATTTCCTTTTAAAGAAGACAATCCTAATTCGCTGAAAAAACTGGCATTTAATGATATAGACATAAAATTCTCCTACAGATTATTCAGGTTAGGTATAACGGAAACCTAAATTCTCTATCGGCAGAATTTTTAACATCATTACAACAATTTTGGTTTTTAGTTAACAATTTTCAATTCCATAAATTATATACGGAATTGAAAATCCCACGATAACCCAAATAAAAAAGGGAGTCTCCCCCCCTTTCAACGCTTTTAACTATGTGGAAATTATAGACTTTCTGTAAATGTACGAGCGATAACATCACGTTGTTGTTCTGGTGTTAAGGAATTAAAGCGCACCGCATAACCAGAGACACGAATAGTCAACTGAGGATATTTTTCAGGATGTTTTACCGCATCTTCCAAAGTTTCACGGCGCAGGACATTCACGTTCAGATGTTGACCGCCTTCCACACGCACAGCAGGTTTGACTTCCAGCGGAATTTCGCGATATTCAAACTGCCCCAGCTCATCTTTAGCAACAATCTGGCCTTCCGCATACTCTGCTTTAGCGCAGATGCAACGTGCTTCATTATTTTCATCATCCAACAGCCAGAAAGAGTTCATCAGTGCTGCATTGTCAGATTGGGTAATTTGAATCCCAGTAATCATTTATACCTCCAGCTTCATCATCTTGGTTAGTTAGCCAAATCATTATTTAATCAAAACACCGTTCTTGATTCCTTGTATACCAGCGCAAATGAGAAGATTCTTTGATTGAAGTCAATTAATTACCCGTTGTTATTATAATAAATAACAATTTAATTTACGATAACAATGCTGCAATAACTATATTACATAACAAATTGTTATTACATAGAAATCATGATGTTTTTCTATTTCACCACTCTGAAATCCATCAGCGCAACTTGTTAATTAATATGATAAACATAGTGTTTCCAGATTAAAATCAAACATCTCTTTCTTTGAATTATCCATTCAGGGTTTTATCAGAAATCCCCGAAATAATTATTTGATAGATTGACTGTAAAACTTTATTTTCTCAACAATGAACCCTCTTAAATCATTTTTATTTTTTCAGTTATTTTTATAAAAAATGGCTTATTAATTACATTCAGCCTCAATTTATTAAAAAAATAAAACTTCATTTAAGATGAAATATATAAAACATCAGGTGCAAAGTAGTGGCACAGAAATAAAAACACAGGCAATTAAATAGTTTCCCTGTGGACAAGAAATCGGTAAGCTTAAACCCATCTGATAATCATCTAGAAAAGGTTAGGCTATGTCCGCACCTATTACATGGCACGATGTCATCGGCAATGAAAAAAAAGAGCCTTATTTCGTTGATACATTGGCTTATGTTGCCAACGAACGTCAAGCCGGCAAAACCATTTATCCGCCACAGCAGGATGTTTTCAACGCATTCCGCTATACCGAGTTGGCTGATGTAAAAGTGGTGATCCTGGGACAAGACCCTTACCACGGCCCGAATCAAGCTCACGGGTTGGCTTTTTCGGTACAACCCGGGATCCCTGCGCCTCCTTCTCTCGTCAATATGTACAAAGAGCTGGAATCAGATATTGCAGGATTCACCCGCCCCAACCACGGCTATTTGGTCAGTTGGGCAAAACAAGGGGTATTGTTGCTCAATACCGTGCTGACCGTTGAGCGCGGAAACGCACATTCCCATGCCAATTTAGGTTGGGAAACCTTCACCGATAAAGTGATAGAAGCCATCAATGAACATCGCAGCGGAGTGATTTTCTTGCTTTGGGGATCCCATGCCCAGAAAAAAGGCCGTTTTATTGATACTCAACGCCATCATGTCTTGAAAGCACCGCACCCTTCTCCGCTCTCAGCCCATCGTGGTTTCTTAGGCTGCAAACATTTTTCACAAGCCAATGCATTGTTGGAGAACCAAGGTCTGGCTCCAATAGATTGGGCACCTCAGTTACCTCAATAACCAAATTTTATCTACAAAAATGCCGCCATCTAAAGGGCGGCATTACAATCACGGATACCGTAACTTTATTTAGAAACAGCTACCATCGCAGGACGCAATAAACGACCATTTAAAATATAGCCTTTCTGCATTACCAACATGACATGGTTTGGTTCATGTTGATCAGAATCCATCATGGTCATTGCCTGATGCACTTCAGGATTGAAAGGCACATTGATATCACCCACAACTTCAATGCCGAATTTACCTACAGCATCAATAAAAGACTTCAGAGTCAGTTCAATACCTTCAACCATTGGCAGCAATGTTTCATTAGTGCGATCAGCAGCATCCAATGCACGTTCCAGATTGTCGATAACCGGCAGAAGTTCATTGGCAAATTTTTCCAATGCAAACTTATGGGCTTTTTCCACATCCTGTTCAGTGCGACGACGGATATTTTCCACCTCGGCACGGGCACGTAACATTGCATCACGCTCGTTAACCTGAGCCTGTTTCAGCTGTTCTTCCAGCTCAGCAACACGCGGGTCAACAATGTTTTCAGCCTCTGGTGTATCTGCTTGTTCTGTATTCATTTGTTGGTCTAATACATTTTCTGTATTTTCTGAGACTTGCTCGTCAGGTACTTTTTGGTCTTTACTACTCATGAATATCTCCGCGTATTTTGTATTATCTTCGCCATTCTCGCTTATTATGGGGATGAAAACGCGGGATTCAAGGGAACACATCATATTGTGAGGGCAAAACCATATGCTGAAGGAAATAACAGCAATGAATAATGAATTCAAATGCATCGGTATTGTCGGTCGTCCACGTCATCCCGAAGCTTTAGCTACCCATGAAATGCTTTACCATTGGCTGGTCTCTAAGGGCTATTGCGTCATTGTGGACAGACAAGTTGCGAAAGATATTAACTTAAAAGACGCCCAAACCGGAGGGCTGACAGAAATCGGTAAAATGGCCGATCTTATTATTGTCGTCGGTGGTGATGGCAATATGCTTGGAGCTGCCAGAGTATTATCGCGCTATGACATCAAAGTCATTGGTATCAACCGAGGCAATTTAGGTTTTCTGACTGATTTAGATCCCGATAACGCCCTGCAACAACTGTCCGAAGTATTGGCCGGGGAATACCGGAGCGAGAAACGCTTTCTGCTCGAAGCTCAGGTCACTAAAAAAGGGCACAAGCCTCGGCGCAGCACCGCGCTGAACGAAGTGGTGCTCCATCCGGGCAAAGTTGCCCATATGATCGAGTTCGAAGTTTATATTGATGAACGCTTCGCTTTTTCTCAGCGCTCTGATGGCCTGATAATCGCCACGCCTACGGGATCAACGGCTTATTCTCTCTCAGCAGGGGGGCCAATATTGACACCCAATCTGAACGCCATCGTGCTGGTGCCCATGTTCCCACATACACTCTCAGCACGCCCGTTGGTGATCAGCAGTGAAAGTAGCATTCGATTGAAATTTTCGCAAAACAGCAGCGATTACGAAGTCAGTTGTGACAGCCAAATCGTTCTGCCGATCCAAGATGGTGAAGAAGTCATCATTAAGCGCAGTGAATACAACCTGCATTTGATTCATCCGAAAGATTATAATTACTTCAATACATTGAGCACAAAATTAGGTTGGTCAAAAAAAATGTTCTAAAAACGGGGGTTACCTACTTTACTGTATAAAAAACCAGTTTATACTGTATGAAAGCACAGACATGTTTTTATACACAGTCTCGTGTGTTTATGCAAGCGACATGTTTCCATATAAGCGACGTTTTTTTATACCAGTAACGTTTTTTATAAAAGCAACGTGTTTTTATAACATTGAAAAGCAGGAGGAGCACGATGCTAACTCAGTTGATCATTAGTAATTTTGCTATCGTTCGTGAACTTGAAATCGATTTCCGCTCAGGAATGACGGCAATAACTGGGGAAACCGGAGCCGGTAAATCCATCGCCATAGATGCATTGGGTTTATGTCTTGGTAATCGTGGCGAAGCCAATGTGGTTCGCGCTGGTGCTCCCCGCACTGATCTTTGTGCTCGCTTTTCTTTGGCTGATGCCCCTTCTGCCCGCAAATGGCTTGAAGATCACCAGCTTGATGGCAACTTTGATGACGATAATGAATGCTTACTGCGTAGAACAATTGCTGCCGACGGGCGATCACGCGGCTTTATCAACGGCACGGCAGTCCCCCTTTCTCAGCTACGTGAACTAGGCTCACACCTGATTCAAATTCATGGGCAACATGCCCATCAATTACTGCTAGAAAGTCGCCACCAAAGGCGTTTACTGGATATTTACACCGGCGATTATGATCTCCAAAATGAGATGAAACAGGCTTATCAACAATGGCGCCAAAGCTGCCAGGCTCTTTCACAATTCCAGCAACAAGCCCTTGAACGTCGTTCACGCCAGCAATTACTGGAATATCATCTGAAAGAACTGAACGAATTGTCGCCACAACTTGGTGATTATCAAGAGCAAGACAGTGAATATAAACGGCTGGCAAACTGTGGGCAGTTCTTGTCCGGCAGCCAGAATATTCTTCAAACTCTCAGTGACAACGATGAACAAAATATTGTCAGCCTGCTTAGCTACGCACGAAATGAACTGACAGAACTTGCCAGCATGGATCATAAGCTCAATGGCCTGCTTAATATGCTGGAAGAAGCTACCATCCAAATTAACGAAGTCAGTGATGAATTGCGTCATTACAGCGATCAGTTGGAATTAGACCCTAACCGCTTGTTTGAACTGGAACAAAAAATTTCCCAGCAAATCAGTATGGCGCGCAAGCATCACGTCACACCGGAAGAGTTACCAGCCTTACATCAGCAATTGCTGGAAGAACAACATCAGTTATCTCAGCAGGAAGATGATTGTGCCCATCTTAGTGAGCTTGTCAGCCAACATTATCAACAAGCCCTGACTGTCGCAGAAAAACTTCACCATGTTCGCCAGAAATATGCTGCGGAGTTAAGCCAGTTAATCACAGCCAGCATGCATCAACTTTCTATGCCGCACGGCCGTTTTACCATTGATATTACCTTTGAACCCGAACATTTGAACATTGATGGTGCCAGCAAAGTTGAATTCAATGTGACGACCAACCCCGGCCAGCCCCACCAGCCACTCGCGAAAGTTGCGTCAGGCGGTGAGCTTTCCCGTATTGCTTTGGCAATTCAAGTTATTACCGCAAAAAAAATGGAAACACCTGCGCTCATTTTTGATGAAGTGGATGTCGGTATCAGTGGCCCGACAGCAGCAATTGTTGGTCGTTTACTGCGTGAATTGGGCGAATCGACACAAGTTATGTGCGTCACACATTTACCGCAAGTTGCAGGGTGCGGTCATCAACATTTTTATGTCAGTAAACAAACTGACGGTGAAGAGACAGAAACCCGCATGCAACTATTGGACAAAAAAGCACGTCTCCAAGAACTGGCAAGACTTCTGGCAGGTAATGAAGTGACAAAAAATACCCTTGCCAATGCAAAAGAGCTGTTAGCGGCATAAAATAATACAACTTTTTTGTATAATTGAAGTCATAGGTATACCCATTGGATTTCAAGGTGCATCGCGGCGGCAAGGGAATGACAAATTCGTCGGGAACGAATTTGCCCAGCCAAAGACTGGCCTCTGGTAAAAGGCAGGAGCCTTTCGGTCATCCTCGGGAGCATAGATAACTATGTGACCGGGGTGAATGAGTGCAGCCAACAAAGAGGCAACTTGAAAGACGACGGATATAAATGCGTAGAGGTTTTCAATCTCTTCAATGTTTATTATTATCGACGGCCTGACTCCTAAAGGAATGTAATTACTATGCGCTGTAAATTGTTGACTGCCGCTACTGTATCACTTGTTATGCTGACTGCGGGTTGCTCCATGTTTGAGCGAATTGTTTATCGTCCTGATATTAATCAAGGGAATTACCTGACACCGGCTGCGGTATCAAAAATCCAGAAGGGCATGACCCAACAGCAAGTTGCTTACACTTTGGGAACACCTATGCTGACCGATCCATTTGGAAGCCAAACCTGGTATTACGTATTCCGCCAACAGCCAGGGCATGAAAAAGCCACGCAGGAAACGCTGACGCTTTCCTTCGATAGCAATGGTATTTTGACTGATATCAAGAATGAGAAATCACTGTCAGAAAGTAAGTAAGCTATGAATTCTATTTATTCGCCAGTAAACATTCTGGCGAATAAATATATATCATTGCGTATTATTTTTAGCGCGTTCAGCTCGCTTACGGCGTAATTCTTTTGGATCTGCAATCAGGGGACGATAAATCTCCACTCGATCCCCCTCTTCCAGAATATCGCTCAGTTTGGCTGGCCGGCTATAAATCCCAATTTTATTCTTCGTCAAATCGATATCATTACGTAATGCTAAAAGGCCGGATGCAATAATCGCCTGCTCGACAGTTGCCCCCTGCGATAATTTTACATTAAACAGATATTGCCGTTCTGGCAGTGCATAAACGACTTCGATATTGATTTCAGACACTGTAGACCTCGCGGGCGCGTTGAGTAAACGCCTGAACCATATTACCGGCTAATTCTTTAAAAACCTTACCGAAAGCCAATTCGATCAACTTATTGGTAAATTCAAAATCGAGATGCAACTCAACCTTGCAGGCATCTTCACTGAGCGGCGTAAAATGCCAGCCGCCCATTAACTTACGGAAAGGGCCATCAACAAGCTGCATATTTATTCTTTTATTATCAAATAATGTATTTCGCGTTACAAACGTCTTACTTATCCCAGCTTTTGAAACCTCAACAGAAGCCGTCATTTCATTATCACTGCTGCTTATTACGCGGCTACCGACGCACCCCGGTAAAAAATCCGGATAAGACATTACATCATTGACCAATTTATACATTTGTTCCACGCTGTAAGGTACTAGCGCAGAGCGACTAATCTGTGGCATATCATTTCCTGTAAAACGTAACAGCGCCGAATAGTATCACTTAAAAGTGGTTAAATAAAAACCTGATGACATTTAGAGCAAAAAATGTGCACTTGTCGCTAAATATCACTCAGAAGAGATTTCTTTCACTAACGCATACAGTATAATACAACGCATTATGACAAAGAAAAAAGCACACAAACCCGGTTCGGCAACAATTGCCATGAATAAACGAGCCCGCCACGAATACTTCATCGAAGAAGAATTTGAGGCAGGTTTATCCCTCCAAGGTTGGGAAGTCAAATCACTGCGCGCTGGCAAGGCTAACATCAGTGAGAGTTACGTTTTGCTCAAAAATGGTGATGCTTATCTTTTTGGCGCCACAATCACGCCATTGAATGTCGCTTCCTCACATGTAGTTTGCGATCCGATGCGGTCACGCAAATTACTTCTTAACAAACGTGAATTGGATTCACTGTATGGTCGAATTAATCGCGAAGGCTATACCATAGTTGCACTTTCCATGTATTGGAAAAATGCCTGGAGCAAACTCAAAATTGGCGTAGCGAAAGGTAAAAAAGAGCACGATAAACGTTCAGATATCAAAGAACGTGAATGGAAATTAGACAAAGCGCGAATTATGAAGAATTCTGGGCGTTAATCACTGGCATTATCTCTCAATATTCTGATATACTTGCGTTTACATACTTGGGGCTGATTCTGGATTCGACGGGATTCGCGAAACCCAAGGTGCATGCCGAGGGGCGGTTGGCCTCGTTAAAAGCCGCAAAAAAATAGTCGCAAACGACGAAAACTACGC
Source organism: Xenorhabdus santafensis (assembly GCF_033949405.1). Lineage (NCBI taxonomy): Bacteria > Pseudomonadati > Pseudomonadota > Gammaproteobacteria > Enterobacterales > Morganellaceae > Xenorhabdus > Xenorhabdus santafensis. The sequence goes on from NZ_VCDN01000097.1 coordinate 53,216, forward strand.
ACTGGCAGCTTAATAACCTGCGCAGAGCCCTCTCTCCCTAGCCTCCGCTCTTAGGACGGGGATCAAGAGAGGTCAAACCCAAAAGAGATCGCGTGGATGCCTTGCCTGGGGTTGAAGCGTTAAATCCAATCAGGCTAGTTTGTTAGTGGCGTGTCTGTCCGCAGCTGGCAAGCGAATGTAAAGACTAGACTAAGCATGTAGTACCGAGGATGTAGGAATTTCGGACGCGGGTTCAACTCCCGCCAGCTCCACCAAATTTGGTTGGACAGTATCAGGACAACAACTTGAAAAACATGAAGTTAGCAAAGTTGATTGGACACTGTCATGACAGTAAAAGGACTTAAAAAGATACGCAAAAGATACGCGGCTCTTTTCCTTAAAACACCTCAGATCCCCCTCTGAGGTGTTTTTATTTATAACGAATACATTTCCATTTGTAAAAAAGTGTAACAAAATGCGCATTCTTTTTACCCGTTTTGAGTCTATAACTCTTTTAAATTATCTTTTTTTATAACTCATACTGAAGAACGTTCATCATAATAAAGCCTAAAAATTCCGCAGCTAAAATTCATCTCCTAACCATTCTCTTTCTGTTCATATAAACAGTAGTTTTGAATATTCAAATTTTTTGATGGAATTTGGCGATTAAGTGTAATTTTGGCAGAAATTTGCCCTTTTACATCCGGGATAACCCCCATATCTACCTATGCAGTTATAACCCGTCCTCCATTAGAGGATGGCGAGATTATTAATGGGCTAAAGAGGATAATCCTCCTATTTAACGTAATTTATTGATTTTACTTATTTCTGTCACTGAACAGGATTCTCTATCGGAAATGTAGGAGGTTAAGAGATTGGATCTCACTTTATTTAAACACGTTACAAGGCTGAGTCTTACCATCATATCCCAAGGTTACGAAATCATACCCGTTTATAGTTTGAGCTTGATCTACCTGAGCCCCGTTTAAAAAGACGACGCTGTGAAAATGATACAAAGGATCGTCCTTGAATATGGAAAAGTAGCGATTCAACCCATATTCAGCAGCGCGACTTCCATGTGTACGAAAAATATTATACACATCTGAAAAACCACAACTTGCAGTAACTTTATGCACATACCCCTCAATTAAAATAGTTGGAAAACGTTTAGATAATTGCATGGCTAATGAGCTTACCTTCATATCAGGATCTGCGGAGTTACAGCAAACAATCCGGACACTATGCAAATTAGCGATTCCTACAGTCCAAGTGCGAATAAATCGAGCAATCTCTGGTTCTTCATAATGAATTCCACCTATCATTACACCCTTTTTATCGCCATGACCCGAGATAGTTAATCGTTTTTTATTTTGTTCTTTTGGGTCTGGCTCTACAAATGCATAGGCATCTGGATATGCGACTATTAGTTCAAGTGTCATATCGTTATCCTCCCTTTTAGGTATACAATCAACCTACTCCCCTTGCGTGACTATGTAAACTTGAAACTAACCCGAATCTTGCGCTTTCTCTTTCAAATTCCACACCGAATTCTCTGGCATCTGCACACGAACATCCAGGCGACACCCTTCGGGAATATCACAGGGTTCACCATCAGCGTAGTAGACCTTTTCACCGTCCACGATGGCTTTTATCCGTTTGTTTTGAAACCGTTGAGGCAAATGACTGTGCTGATAGTGGCATGTCTCAATCGTGATGCTGCCGTCCTTTTCCACCCGGTCATCAATGTAGATAAGTTCAAGTCCGTTGTTGTTCTTCGGGGAGGAGATACCGCCGTGTACACCCCATGCACCGTCGGCGTTGTAGCCAAGAATACCGCCTATCTGATAATGACCTGTGCCGAGTTTAGTGACTGTAGCCCCTTCCGACTCGTCGTTGGTGGTAAAGGTGCCATCAGGGAAGATTTGAATGATGGGGGAGGATTTT
>NZ_VCDN01000098.1:0-10324 GCF_033949405.1 Xenorhabdus santafensis
CCGCCACGCTAAAATGCTGGACACTGATAAAGCATGGGATGTATTCGAAAAACTGGAAGACTTTTACTTCAACCAAAAAGAAGCTGAGCCAGTAGTGATTAAAACCACAACCCATGATCGCACCCCTCTTCGTGGTCTGGTCAATACCATCATGGGCAAATATGGACTCAATAGTAAAAAGCTATTCCAAATGGTGTACCATGAGTTCGGAGTCAACCATATAGACGAACTGACTCATGAGCAACTGCCATCAGCTATAGAATATCTGGCAACCAAGGTTATTGAAGGTGAGTTCCTGGGTCGGGAAGAATTGCCAGCAACAAATTCAAATGACTTATCTTTCCCTATGTCGTTTTTCGATGAATATGATTATCTTTTTAGGATGCAGAGATTAAATAAGGCGGGTGTATTAAGTAATTTTACAAGCTATCCATGCCAGTTACTAAATAACCAGAGCGAGTATCCTAACCCTATTGGCAGACTACTTAACAAATTAACTAACATGGGAATAGATGTTGAAGCGGCACAGTTTCAATTAAGTGCACTGAGACACCATCTTGAAATGCATCGTAGGAAAGTTTTAGAAGTGAAAAGTTCGCTTCAATATATCTAACCCCAAGCCACGGATGGCTGAGCTTCGATGATTTTGCAATCAATCAGTGCTAAAGTTGAAATAGATAACCATTAACTCAGGATGGGCTGTATATGGAAAAAGTTAACGATACCCAAAAAATAACGAATCAGGTTGATAAGTTAAAGCAGGAACCTGTCAATGCAAGCGACGCTATCCAAGTTCGTTCTGAAGCGTTTAGAAAAGCCTTACTGCGTACCCAGGCTAAATATGCCGATATTATTAAAGCGCTGGAAGATAAATAATGGATATTCAGTTTCTTTCAACGGAAGAAGTTATTGAGATCCAGAAATCAACGCTTCCTAATAGTGGCAAGCCTGATATCAATAAGCTTGAAGGGGCTTTGTATCGAGTTCAAACTCTGAGAGATTATGAAGGGTGTGAAGATATTTTCAAATTTGCAGCTATGTACCTGATAGCAATAGCTAAATCACATGCTTTCAATGATGCAAATAAGAGAACAGCTTTTCAGGCAACCAGTATCTTCCTGATACTTAATGGTTTTGAACTCAATGCGTCATTTGAATTAGTTAAATTAACAATATTGGCAGCCATCGGAGAGGCGGATTGTGACAATACAGCCTTCGCACTAAAGGTTTTGTCTAATTATCGAAATGATCTTGTGGAAGACACTGTAACAGTTTACTAAGCACAGGTTATTTTTAACTTAATTTTTCTCATAAGGCCGCATTTGCGGCTTTTTTTACACTCAATAACCTCACTTCGGTGAGGTTTTCTTTTTTATAGGCACTCATATGGCTATTGAAGAATTTAAATGGCGAACTCAAATTCAAGATTCGCCCAGTGGTGAATTTAAACACCGAATTAGAGTGGTTGAGTTTGGTGATGGCTATAAGCAGGTTTCAGGTGATGGTATTAATCCGGAAACCCAGACATGGCCTTACTCTTACATGGGGCTGAAAGAAGAAGTCATGCCCATTTTTCAGTTTATTCGAAGGCACGCCTTGAAATCATTTATATGGACGCCGCCATTTGGTGAAAAAGGACTTTATCGCGTCAAGGCAGATTCAATAACCATGACCCCGATGGCCGGTGGCGTCATGAAAATATCAGCAACATTTGAACAGGCATTCAGCGCATGAGCATAACGTCAGATGTACAAAACTGGAAGTAGGAAATAAAGTCTTATTATTTGCTGTCGATGGTTCGGCATTTGGTGGGCCAGATCTGTACTTTCATAATCACTCTATCCCTTACACAGAAAAGGAACTGGGAGACGTAGATAACTTACCCGCTAAATCCATCTGGTGGCAAGGTGTCGAATATAAATCATGGCCTGTCAGGATTGAGGGTTTGGAAGTCAATAGTGATGGTGGAACTGTCTCACCTCTGCTGAGTGTGGCTAACCTTGATGGCATTATTAGCGCAATGTGTCTGGCGTATCAGAATCTGGTTCAGGCGCGTGTCACTATTCATATGACTTTTTCACATTATCTGGATGCCCGTAATTTTCCCGAAGGAAATCCAGAAGCTGATCCGACGCAAGAGAAAGTCGATGTTTTCTACATTGACAGTAAGACACATGAAGACAATACCGAGGTGCATTTTGCTCTGTCTTCGCCTGCTGACTTACAGGGTATTAAAATTCCAACGCGTCAAATTCATAGCCTGTGTACATGGTGCATGCGAGGCTTGTATCGTAAGTCGCCCTGTAACTACACGGGAACAAAGTATTTTGATGAAGACGGCAACCCTGTCGATGATCCTTCAAAGGATGCGTGCTCAGGCTTACTACACGCCTGTGAGTTGCGTTTCGGAAAAGGCAATCAACTTCCATTTGGTGGGTTTCCGGGGTCTGCACTACTAAGGCGATGATATGGAAATATTACGTAAAAATATTGTCAGTGCCATTACCGATCACGCACAGGCCGAATATCCCAATGAGTGTTGTGGTCTGGTGATACAAAACAGCCGCAAACAGCAATACGTTCCCTGTCGCAACACCGCCCCTTCACCGACCGAACAATTCAGCCTTCACCCCGAAGATTATGCCAACGCTGAAGATACTGGGACGATTGTTGCCATTGTCCACAGTCACCCTGACGCCACCACACAGCCCAGTCAGTTGGATATTGCCCAGTGTGATCTGTCACAACTCCCGTGGGTGATTGTGTCGTGGCCGGAAGGGGATATTCGCACCCTGATGCCCAGCGAGGGCATTAAACCTTTGCTCGGTCGCCCGTTTGTGCACGGCATCTGGGACTGTTATTCCATCGTGCGGGATTGGTATCGGTTGGAGCGTGAGATTGAACTGCCCAACTTTACGCGTTCAGACGGTTGGTGGAACCGGGGCGAAAATCTGTACCTGAATAACTTTGATAAAGCCGGGTTTATTGAATGCAGCGACGAGTTGCAGGTGGGGGATGTCATCATCATGCAGGTACAGGCCAATGAACCCAACCATGCCGGCGTCTATATCGGTGAGGGAGTGATGTTGCACCACATGTACGGACAGCTCAGCAACCGCGTGTCCTATAGCGGGTATTGGCAGGAGCGAACGAGATTAATCTTACGCTATCGACATCAACCTGCTTCGGCAGGTTTTTTATTGGAGTGAATCATGGAAACAGTGCGAATAATACGGTTATATGGGGTGCTTGGCGCGCTCTTCGGAAGAGAACATAAACTGGCGGTTTCCTCCCCGCAAGAAGCTATCCGGGCACTGTCTGTCTTAATTGACGGCTTTGAAAAGTTCCTGTTGAACGCGAAAGAACGTGGACTCACCTTTGCCGTGTTCAGCGGGAAACGCAATATCAGCCGGGATGAACTGGATTTTTCCGGTGAGGAAGACATCCGCATTGTGCCGGTGATTATCGGCAGCAAAAGGGCGGGCGTCTTTCAAACTATCCTCGGGGCTGTCATGGTGGTTGCCGGGGCATTTATGTGGGCAACGCCGTACGGGGTGCCATTGGTGATGTCCGGGGTGTCCATGATGTTGGGGGGCGTGGTGCAGATGTTGTCACCGATGCCGGGCGGATTGGCACGACGGGAAGATCCGGATAACAAACCGTCGTATGCGTTTGGTGGGCCGGTCAATTCCATCGCGCAAGGCAACCCCGTTCCGTTGGGCTACGGTAAGCGCCGTATCGGCGGGGCCATCATCTCGGCGGGTATCTATGCTGAAGATCAGCAATAAACCTTAATGTGTTCATCAGGTCGCTGCGGCGGCTTTTTTTGTGAGTGGAATATGGAAAAACAGCGTATTCAGGGCAGTAAGGGCGGTCAGGAAAACCCGCGCACACCGGTTGAATCACCAGATTCATTGCAATCAACGTCCTATGCCAAAATCTTGCTGGCCTTGGGGGAGGGCGAGTTTGCGGGCGGGCTGGATGGCACCAATATCTTTGTCGATAACACACCGCTGATCGGCCCCGATGGTCAGGCCAACTTTGAGGGGGTGAAATGGGAATTTCGCCCCGGTACGCCCCATCAGGATTATATCCCCGGAATGCCGGCGGTCGAGAACGATTTGACGGTCGGCACGGAGTTAGTCGAATCTTGGGTGAAATCGGTCACCAATACTCAGTTGTCCGCAGTACGTATTCGCCTGTCATGGCCGCAATTGCAAAAGCAGCAAGACAACGGGGATACGGTCGGGTATCGCATTGATTACACCATTGAAGTGGCAACAGATGGGGGGCTTATCAGGAACTGCCCACGCTGGCCGTGGATGGCAAGACCACGACCAAGTATGAGCGTTCACATCGTCTCGATCTGCCCAAGGCGCATTCAGGCTGGCAGGTTCGGGTGCGCCGCCTGACCCCCAAACAGAACACGAACCGGATTGCGGATGCGATGGTGATTGAGTCCATCACCGAAGTGATCGACGCCAAACTGAGCTACCCCGAAACCGCCTTGCTGTTCGTCCAGTTTGATGCCAAGCAGTTTAAGAACATCCCGCAGATATCTTGCGAACCCAAGATGCGTATTATTCGCGTGCCCGATAACTACAACCCGGAAAGCCGTACCTATGCGGGCGTCTGGGGCGGGGTGTTTAAGTGGGCATGGACTGATAATCCGGCGTGGGTACTGTATGACCTGATGATCAATGACCGGTTCAGCATCGGCACCCGCATCAAGGCGGAAAACCTGAGTCTGGCAAAATGGGATCTGTACCGTATCGCCCAGTATTGTGACCAGCTTGTGCCCGATGGCAAGGGCGGGCAAGAGCCGCGCTATACCTGCAATGTTTATATCCAGTCACAGGAGGATGCATGGACAGTGCTGCGGGATATCGCCGGCATTTTCCGGGGCATGACGTATTGGGCTAACAACAACATGAACGCGCTGGCGGATATGCCGCGTGACATGGACTATATCTATACCCGTGCCAATGTCCGCGACGGCAAGTTTACTTATTCCAGTTCCAGCGAGAAAACTCATTACTCCACTGCCATGGTGAGCTGGTCTGATCCGCAAAACGATTATCAGGACGCCGTTGAACCGGTTTTCGATAACCGGCTGATAAAACGTTTTCAGGTCAAGCAGGCTGATATCACGGCGATTGGCTGTACCCGCCAGAGCGAAGCCATCCGACGTGGTAAATGGGTGTTACTGACCAACGAATATGACCGAATGGTGACGTTCACCGTGGGGCTGGAAGGCAAAATTCCCCTGCCCGGTTACATTCTGGGTATCGCGGATGAAATGTTTTCAGGTCGGGTATTGGGCGGTCGCATTCGTGCCGTAGACGGGCGCAATATCACATTGGACAGGGCATCATTGGCGAAAGTCGGGGAGCGGTTAATTCTGAACTTGCCCTCCGGCAAGGCGCAGGGGCGAACGATTCAGGCGGTTAACGGGCAGGTGGTCACGGTCACCACCCTGTATTCAGAGACACCCATGGTTGAGGGTGTCTGGGCCATTGATGCATCCGATTTGGCGCTCCAGCAGTTCAGGGTCACCGGTATCAAGGAAGGGGAAGACGGGGCCTCGTTTGACATCACCGCTGTAGAACATAATCCCGATAAATACACCCACATCGATACCGGCACCCGCATTGATGAACGCCCCATTTCCGTCATTCCGCCCGGTATCCAGTCGCCGCCGAAGGGCGTCACAATTAGCAGTGACAGTCGTGTCCATCAGGGGATCGCGGTGACAACATTACAGGTGACATGGCAGGCGGTGGAAAATGCGATTGCCTATGAAGCCGAGTGGCGTCGGGATAATGGCAACTGGATATCGGCCCCCAGAACGTCTACCCAGAGTTTTGAAGTGCCCGGCATCTACGCCGGCCGCTATCAGGCGCGCGTCAGGGCCATCAATGCAGCGGAAATTTCCAGTATCTGGGCGAATGCCGTCGAAACTCACCTGAAGGGGAAAGAGGGCAACCCGCCGGCTCCCTTGGGCTTTAAAGCCACGCCGATACTCTTCGGTATCCAGTTGGACTGGGGTTTCGCCCCCAACACCAGTGACACCCTGAAAACCGAAATCCAGTACAGTCAGACTAATGACGGCGAAGGCCTGATGTTATTGGCGGACATTCCCTACCCCCAACGCACGCATACAATGCCGGGGTTGGCGGCCGGGGTGGCTTTCTACTTTCGTGCCCGGCTAGTGGACAAGTCCGGCAATCAGTCCCCGTGGACGGACTTTATCCGGGGCGAATCGTCAACGGATACGAACTGGATAGTAGAAGCGGCAGGTGATCAGTTTATGACGGCTCAGGCGGGTAAACGGATACAAACCGATATTGACTGGATTAACGAATCTACCCTGACGCTGAGCAACATGCAGCAGACATTATCGAAAGATATGATGGCGCGTGACGGGGAAAATAAGGCCCAAATCAGTGAATTGTGGGCGGTCAGGGTGACGGATAAAGAGGCGACTGCGCAAAAACTGACGGAGATAGGGACGCGTCTGGGCAATGCGGAGGCGGGTGTGATCACCAACGAACAGGCCATCTCCGATACGCAAAAGTCGCAGGCGGAAAAAATGGAGCAGGTTCAGGCGCAACTGGGTGACCAGAAAGCGATGATCAACACCAAGATGCAAGCGGAATTTAACCAGACCGGCAATGGGTATGCCATGCACAGTACCAATATCACCCTGAAATACAATGGGCAGAAGTACAACGCGGGCGGCATGGTTATCAGCGGGGAAGTGAAAAATGGCAAGTTGGAGTCGTACATCGGGTTCTCGGCTAACAACTTTGCCTTTTTTAATCCCGTGAGCGGCAAACCGGTGCCGTTTATGGTGGTGAAGAATGGTCAATTGTTTGTCAGCGAATCCTTCATTGACATGGCGTCGATTCAGAAGCTACTGGTCGGCATCGATATCAAGTCCACCAATTACATTCCTAACCAGCAGGGCTTTCGTATTGATGCCAAGACCGGGTTTCTGGAAATCAATGGCAGCGGGCAGGGATACCGCACTCAATACCGGGATACGGGCATGTATGTCTTTGACAGCAACGGGGTGGCAATTATGGAAGCAGGGGTATTCTTATGAGTGGGTTCGGGTTGAAAATTACCAATCAGGCAGACGGCACGAGTTTTGTCTTCAATGAGACAACGGCGCCGGCCAGTTTGGTGTGGACTGACTTCGTTTCAAAAGACACGCCGGGCATTCGCCGAAGCCCGACGGACTGGCGGTATTATGAATGGGAGTGTCAAATCAAAATCCCGGCAGGCTATCGGGCGTACGTCTATCCGGTGGAGTTTACCGGATTTAGCCAAGACCGTTCAGGCAACGGGTTCAGGTTGTTGGGGTTTTATGAGCGCGCCCAGTTTACCCAGAACGGGGAGACGGTCATCGTCGACAGGGTGAGTTTAGATAACTTCTTTGAAAAATGGCTTACGGAACTCATCAAAATTATCGCTTATCCCTCAACCGCAGGCGGCAAGGCGGGATTGAAGATATTGAATAACAGCAACTTCAATAACAGTGTGCCGCCTGCCGGATTCGGCTACGTTTCCCATAAAGCCCGGGTCTATATTGACGGTCGATTCAACCCGGCGTCCATTGACCCCCGGCTCACTTATGGCAACTGCCTGATGTTCTTTTATAACGAAGACCCGGAATGCATGCTGATTCACCGGGAGGGGTATTACACCAGCCACAACCGGCACAATGGCGATGGCAGGGCGGGATGGTATCGGGTGGTGGTTTTTTCCAACATCGGCATTAAAGAACGGCTGGAAGGCGGTGGTTACGGACTCAGGCTGCGGAACCGTGACGGGGTGGTGACCTTTAACTCCGGTGTCGGGGTATTGACCAAACCAGTGAGTCTGGATGTCAGCAACCGAAAGCTGGGCGACATCATTCCGACCCCGGGGATAAAGTATCCGATGCTCGTGCCTGCATGGATTGGGCATCATCTGTGGATGGAAGGCAGTACCGCCTACAGTCGGGACTTGTCGCTGACAGCTCACAAAGATGGAGGGTTAATTATTGGCTCAGGTAAAAGGTCATTCTGGAAAGCGAGCCAGTGGGGAACGCTCAATTACACCACCAAGCAATCCATTCTTATCTTAGACGCTGCCAGTTATTTCAATTTCTAACTTCTCAGGAACCCATTTATGTACTATTCACAAGGCACAATCAGTACGGTGTCCGGGTCAGCTATTGTCCGCGGCACAGGCACAAAGTTTAAAGCGAATATTAACGGCGTTGCCCCCGGGCAAATCATGTTAATCCAGTCCGGCAAGGATAACCTGTTACACATGATTCAGGCGGTGAACTCGGATACTGAACTGGTGTTAGCGGATAAGGTTAGCACCACCCTGAATAACGTCACCTATCAGATACAGATTACCGTGCCTGATTCCGTCTCAGACGGCGTTAGAAATATGGTGGCCAACAGTAGCTATATCGTCCAGTTCCTCCAGAACATGGACAAATGGATGTCACAGAACGGTGTGGTGGATGTGACGCTGCCGAGCGGACAGACGGTAGCGTTGCAGTCGATTAAGGCATTACAGGCGGCGATGGATGGAAAATTAGCCAAGAGCCAGAACGGGGCGGATATTCCAGATAAAAGGGCGTTTACCCAAAATATCGGCGCAGTATCGGTCAGCGGTGGGAATTATAATGGCTACTTCAGGTTTAAGCAGTTGGAAACGTTACCTAATGAGCGCAATGCGGTCATGTTGGTATCTACGAAAGCCGGGAGTCTAGAAAACACTCAGGTCGCTTTCACCAGTTATGGGTGGTATGACAATTACGTGCATACAGGAATTGTTCGTGGTGGCGGTACAACTACACTGGGGTATGCGATTGATATTAACGGCAGCCGCGCATTAACAATAGACCCGGGTACTATCGTATTGCATTCCAATAACGATTGGGGAGGGTTAAAAGTATACAGGCCATCTGGAACACATTGGAGAATAGAAAGTGCCCCTGATAATTCAGATGTATTATTAAACTTTATAGACAGAGATGTTAATAGCCAAAACAAGTCTGTTCAGACTCTACCAAAAGGAAGGGGCACGATTTTGTCATTAGGCGCTAACGCTACCGTAGACGGCGGTGGATTTTACAAAAAATCCTCCCCCATCATTCAAATCTACCCCGATGGCAACTATACCACCAACGACGAATCGGAAGGGGCTACAGTCACTAAACTCGGCATAGGCCATTATCAGATAGACGGTATCCTCGGCTATAACGCAGACGGTGCATGGGGTGTACACGGCGGCATCTCTTCCCCGGAGAACAACAACGGGCTTGAACTTATCTACATTGATGACCGGGTGGAAAAGGACGGCAGCATCACGATTGAGACGTTCCACTATCAGCACAGTCATTTACCTCAACGGTTTCAAAACAAACGGATAAAAGCCATCGTGGACGGTGAAAAGGTCTACTACGCGGATGGTGAACCCTGTGATATTCCCGAAGGGTGTCGCTTGGATGTCCGTGTGCAGATGCCAGAGGATTCGGTGTGGAATAGGAGGGAGAAGGCAATAGTTGATGATGAAGCGGTTGAGCAGGTAGAGTAAAATAATTAACCCGCAGAAAATTGCGGGTTTAATAATTTGTGCTAGCTCGGGCTTAAGCAACTAGACCCCTTTGGCGATCTCGATATCTGTGTTAAACAGGTGAATAATAAATTCTCCATGAAAATGCGTTATTTGATGGACCACCATCAAACATTTGACAACGAGCTTTAAATCCTTTGCTATCTAGCGCTTCATCAATGACTAATGATACATGGACTGCATTGCCTTTTCCGGGATCAGTCCATACATGCTCAGCTATACTGATATAGTATGAGGTGCTAGGTAACTCTATGGGGAAAGTAACTATAGCTAGCCCTGCTATCGGAGTTCCATGACCGAACAACTCTATAGCGCCATCTGACCATTTCACCCATGCGCCACTCGCATTGCTGCCGCGCTCAATCACAAACTTAGCATCACCCAACCCTATATTGTTTAAAAATACTGACTTATTAGGGATATCTGCCCCGTTTTGGTCTTTCGCTAAACGTGTGTTTGCATTGTCATTTGCGTTATCAGCGCTCTCGTTTGCATTACTGGCATTTTGATTGGCAGTATTCGCTAAATCATAGGCCTTTTTAACAGCTTTAGAGGTTGCGGCGGTTAACTCACTGTTACTGTCTGCTTCATTACTTAAAGTAACAAGTCCCGGTTCTGTCTGAGTTGCATAAGGATGATTACGGCTTGCAGCGTGTTCTTCAATCTTTTTATCGACAGTGTC
>NZ_VCDN01000099.1:0-3263 GCF_033949405.1 Xenorhabdus santafensis
ATACATTAGGAGCTTTTTTATCAGTCTGCGTAATGAATAATTATTATCGGGTGATAAAAAAAGGTAATGACGTGATATTGGTTAAAGATTGTCTTTATTTTTTATGGGGAAATAGTGCATTTCTGTATTTGCATTTATCGAATGCATTGATACAAAAATTATGGATATTAAATCATGCTGCGTTTGTAATAGAATAAATTGAGTTAAATTAAATGGAAAGGTTGATTGGCGATTTTACCGATATTATCCCGCCTGATGAAAAACAGGCCCAAGTGTTATTGAGCCTGTTTGTTATTTCTCCACATTAAAACATCATATTGACAAAATCAGCATATGCGCACCCCGTTATCAGTGCGAACTATGATGATGCATTTTTGAGACAAAGCAAATATCCGTGAGACATTTTATTGTTTTTGTCTGTTGGTTTTGAATAGTTATCGTAATTCAAACTGTCTATTCGATTGCGGAAGTAAGTGTGATAAGGGCTATTGTGATCAATATTTAATTGGTTCTTTTTGTAATCGTATGTCAGGTATCTCCTGTAAGTATCGTTAAGAATTTCTCCTAGAGAAAGAACGACTAAGATGTTATCGCTTGTATTTTCAGAATCCGCTTTATTGAAAATACCAAGATCCGGGTCCCCAGAACCCTGATACTCATTGATTAATGACATCAGATGACCCATAAGCGGATCGTTGAATGCTTTCGAATTATTTCCCATCCCAGCAGGATACGGAATCGTTTCTTCGGCGCGTGGCGATGGATTACAGGTTTGCGCTGGTCTTGTGGGTGGGTGATCGTGACCATCAACCTTATGGGGATAGGGTTTATTAGGCTCTAGAGGATAGAAGGGCGCCACCAGTACTTTATTGTTGGGTTTATAGAAGTAATGTTTAGGGTTGAATTTATAGGCCCAAACTATTTTGGCTCCTGTGGTGTTATCTGTGATAGTCGCAGTCACTGTGGCCATGTGATTAGGATCATTTGCACTGCCATTCCATCCCCAGGTTGCCAGAGGGAATGTTATCTTGCCTGTCTTCTCATCTACTTCCGCGTTTTGTGTGTTGTCAGAGCTGAATTGGACGTGTTCTGACGAATCCGCCTCATCTGGCGTTATTGGATCTGCTGTTGTTTGACCGGGAAATTTACGGGTCAAGTACACTTCCAATTTATCATGCACGTTGTGAGGCCTTTCTGGCTCTTCAGCAGAGAACTCTTTCTTGAAGTTATGCGAAACGGCTGATTTCATCAGGATGCCGGCATTTCGCACGATAGCTTCAAATTTCACCGGTTTCGATAACAGAGGTGGCAAATCAGCAGTGTCTGAATTCAGAATAGCTTCCACAATGACTTCGTCAAAGCCATAGCGACTCGTTAACGTGGCGACTAAATAACCGTCTCCATCGGTCTTCGAGTTCTCCGGCTCTACCAGCGCCATTTGATATTCCTCATCCCTGTTATCTTTGACTTTCCAGGTGACACCGGAAATGATCTGGTTTCTGACTGGTTCATTCTTGTCATTAACCACCTTGATTTTAAAGTAATAGGTGTCGCTACCGTTGCCTTTCAGAGGACCTGAAGGCTCCTGGACTATCTCCCTAACGAATTTGTAATTATCGAAGTTGACGGCACCATCCCCGCCCCCTATCTTGGTGTCTTTCATGTCATCCATCACCAGATAAATCTGGGTATTTTTGTCCAGCGGGGTTTTACTTGCGAGGGTTGCGGTCAACCGCCCTTTAGGATCACTTTTCCCTGCTGTATCCCACGTCAAGGTGGCCTCTTTATTCTCAGGTATGAGATACCATTTCACGTTTGAGAAGGTATGATTTGCAAGTGGTTTATTGCTTCCGTCTGTGCCGTAGGTGATGACGGCAGCCAGATCGTAAGCTGACTGACCATTGGCTACCAAGGGGCCTTCTGTCATTTTCGTGACGCTTTTCTCCTTAACGACAAAAGGCTCAACAGTAATCTTCATTTGAGCTGATTTTTGTCTGCCATCCGTATTGTCGGCGCGGGCTGTTACGGTATAGTCGTTGAGCCCATTCATCTTATACTTTGGCAGCACCAGTTCTAGTTGGCTGCCTTGAGAGGTTATCACACCGCCATTTTGAAGAAACTGAGGGTCGGCCTGCCAGTTAATCTGTTTCACCGGATTTTCGGCGATGATATTAGCGGTAACGTGACGCTTTTGGGCAGTGAATCCTTTCAGGATATTATCCAGAGTGATATTGAATTCCGGCTTTTTCTTGTATTCCAGCACGATATTGTTGTTTCTTTCCACCAGATCGTAGCGGCTTCCCGCCAGTGTCCGCAGGGAGGCCACGCTGTTGGGGGAAAGCTGGTCACCAAAAGGTGTGCCAAAATGGTAATTCAGGCTGGCCTGAAACAGGGTTTCGCTTTTTCCGCCCCTGCCATATTTGTAATCCACACCCATGGTCACCAGCGGGATGGGGGTGTAATTCACGCCGAACCGGGCCAAGCCGGGGTTTTTCTGTTTGGTATCACGGTTGAACAGGGCGACGTTATCCCCGAAGTATTGTTCATAGGCCAGCTTCCCGCCAAACTGAGGATAAGCAGGCAAGTAGAATTCACCATTGAGGTCAAACCCGTTGGCGGGACGTTCATCGTAGTCTTGGTTGGACAGGGCCGTATGCCATTCCGTTAGGCGCCAATAAGTGTTGGCCGAGAGTTTGACATAATCTGTCCAGGCTTCCCCGCCCACGCCCAGCCGTTTATTTTTTCCTGTCACGTCATTGTCAAAGAAGGTATTGATCCCATACATCCAATTGGGCGTAAAGTAACGGCCACCCAGCCCGAGATTGAGGGTATGACGGCTATCTTTATGCCGGTATCCTAGTTGGGTGAACAGCAGCCAGTCAGCTTTGTTGTCATACAACGGCAGCAGTAGATCGACTGAGCTGTTATCCAATTTTCCTTTTCTGTCGAGGGAAAAGTTAACTCTGGCGTTGCCGTAGCGGGACAGCCATTGCTGGGCTTCTGTCGCGATGGTGTTATTTATTTGGCCCAATGCATAAGATTTGGCTTGTTCTGTCAACTCGGCGGGGGACGAAGACAGAAGATTGCTGACCCGTTGGATGTTTTGGGCAATTACTCCGGCATTATCTTTTTCTGCTGTAGGTGCAGCTGTTGAATTTAACCAGGTTTCTGATGCTGCCTTGCCCTCGAATGTTCTTTCCCCTTCCGAAAAGGCATTCATGGACGCCATGGGCAACAAAAGTGAATACAAAAGAACGGAAAAT
>NZ_VCDN01000100.1:0-20716 GCF_033949405.1 Xenorhabdus santafensis
GATACTTAAGGTATGTTGTTAAATCAGCCAAATATTAACCAACCAATGAGGGATGGCTGATTACCTCTGAGGAAAAAGGTATGCCTATAAAACGAGTTGACTTGAAACTTGAAGTCAAATTAGAGAATTTAACTGATGCCGCAAAAGAAATAGTCAAATTGAAAATTCTTTACGGTTTATTAATAAGCAAACTTTGCGAGGAAGATCGAAACAACATCATCAAAGAAGCAAAAGAAACAGGCTTAGATGAAGAAGTGAAATGGATACAGGAATTTTGCCCTGTCAGTGATAACGCTTAGTAAAAAATGATAGCTACAGCCACTATGATATGTGGCTGTTTATGCGCATTTTATACCCGCAGTCAATTCTCGACTTGAGATACCATGCTGAGTCATTACTATTTGAGACTTTAAATCTTGTAGTTCATAGCTCACTGACTTCTGAACATCAGCGAGCTGTTTTTCTAAAGTCTCAATCTTTCTTTCCAGTTCTTCAATACGCTTTTCCATCATTCACCTCATGAGTGAGTTAATAGGTTGCCAGCCGCAATGTTTGTATACGGATGTGATTAAAGTGATTGCGGTGGCAAATATGGAAAAGGCCACGCCAGAACGCAGCCTTGGATTTGAACTAGTCGATCTGACCGACAGGTTGAGTTGTAAGCTCAGAGTTGACTACTGCCAGATACGAAAAAGCCCCGCGAGTGCGAGGCCTTGAAATTCTATTCTGTTTCAACGAGAGGCAATAACCCATCGTTGGGATAATGATGGGCTATTTTATTCAATAAGTCAATAACAGATTTCTACAAAAAACTAATTATGTGAAATATATTTCTCTTTTTGTTATCTCATTTAAAATGGAATCAGCAAGAGCTTCCTCTTTAAAACACTCCTCTATCAATAATTCATAGAATGGCTTAAAGTGACGCGACCATGTCGGCTGACTTATCTCTACTACTAAATCACAAGTAGCTTTTCTGACTTCCTCGGCTGGCAGTCTGGAATACCCACGGCCTGAGCACTTGGGGCAGGTTTTATAAACTGGAATGCCAATTAGCTCCGTCTGCTCTTTATCCAGAACCTCACCACGCCCGTTGCAGCGACATGAATGGCTCACCTCAGCTTTGCCATTGCAGGTCTTGCAAACAATGCGACAGGTTTCCTCTATTTCACGTTCAGAGGTAACAAACCGTGTTGGCTTTAATCCCAGTGACTTAACCAGCAATCCCTCACTGGTTCCGAATTTGGTCGTGAACTTGCGTACAGTAATGAATCCATTCTCACAATGCGGCTCAGGACACGACTTCTTACTGGCTGCACTTCTCGCGTAATCCTGAAAGGCATAATTTGCGAGTATTTGCAGAATCTTTTGCTTACTATCCTCATCGAGTTTTGCGATTGCAGGGTGCTTATGAACCTGCGTCACGGCATACTGATAGAGACTCTCTACTGCTTCATCCGGCTTATTGATCCCCTGTTTCGCCAAAAACAGCTCAATACCCATCCTCGCCTGAGCGGACGCCAATCCTAGTGAGGCCATAACATCGGTAATTGAAAAGGAATCGGTAGCGGTGGCAGCTGGAGAGTCACTGAACATAATGCCCTTTGGTGAGAAATACTTCGGTAGTGATTCTAGGTTCATCTTATCCCCACATTTGCCTTTGCTTTTCTTACAAACTTTCTAAGGCCTGCGCGGCTAACACTGAATTTATCTGCCACTTCTTTCTGTGTTAAACCGGCGGCCAGTAGTTCCAGAATTAATGGAGCATCAGACGGATGCAGTATTATTATCCTGCTGTGTTGCACCCCATAGAATTCTGGACGTTCGTCATCGTGCGTTGTCCAAGCTGGACGCTTCCCCCTATAAGCACCATATTTGCCGACAGTTAATCGCCCCTTATGCCTCTGGTTGACTGCGTAGTGCATTTTGTCTTCTCGCCGTCGTCTTCTGGCATAGGCTATTGCTTCACTGAAGTTGTCGAATGTCATTTCCCCAACTCCCATATCTGGATATCCAGACAACCGCCCGCAACTCGTTCACCTCGCCGTATTTGCATATCGTCAATCTGGTTGTCATCGGCCCAGAAATTAGCATGAGTTAACGAGTCGAAAACCGCTTTAGGCAGGTTATCGAGGTCTCTTCGTCGTTTGTCTGGGGGATTCGCTGTGATTGAGATTTTGATGCGGGAAGTGGTGTTGATGGCTAAGTTTTGTTGCTGGATGATGCTGATAATTGCCTTTCTGTATTCTTTGCCTTTCGGGGATATGTAATGCATTCCTCTGATGTGCCGCCAGTACATGTTATTACTTGGTGGCCACGGTAATTTTAAATTGTAGGTTTTCATAATGCTCCGACTAATCCCCTCCTAGTCAATTCCCTAACGGTCAGAACAATCGATCTATCCATTTCATGCCTACGTTCTTCCTTGCTCATATCGGCTCCGTTATCGATAGCATAGTGACACTCAGGGCATAAGGCCGCAGTCAGGCTATCATCAACTTTTAGCCCCATCCCTTTGCCTTCGTTCCGGTGGGCTACCTGAATGCCGAATTTTCCACATCTGACACAACATTCAATCTGACCAACTGCTGCTAACCATTTTTTACTGCGATAGCTTTTCTGCTTCACCGTTCCTGCTCCTTCTTGAGTTATATTCTGTGACCGTAGTAATTCAGTGCATAACGGCGCTCAGTGAGTTTTACGCCCTGATATACAGCCCATGCCTGTGAATATTCAATTAAGCTACCCATACTCTTGATGCTCATTCTGGCAGTACTCTCTCTTGCCAGTGGCACCAGTTCACCTTCTAAGCCCTCGATTATCTGCCCCTCTTTTCCTGTTGCTTTTGCATGACCGGAAACAAAAATACATTTCCAATCTTGTAATCCCCATTGGCTGCCAGCCCAAGCAATACCTTGCTTAGAGACGTCACCACATAACGCATGGAACTTATCGTTCTGCGGTAATGTTCGGCTTGAGTCTGATATGGTGATTTGAAGAGGAAATTCGTCGCTGAGAGGGAGAGAGTCTAAGGTGGCTTTCAGGTTATCGAGTATTCGTGCGTTTCGTAGCAGAAATGTCTGCTTGTCCATCTACCCTCCGTTATTTGCCCTCTGGTTCCATACTGTTATTACTTCAGCCTCTGTATTGCGTGTCAGCTTGATAATATCCCGTGAATTACAGTGATGCCGTATTGTGACGCTGTATACATTCCATCTCATCCCGACCCAGTTCTGATTTGGGATAATTACCGTTTCACCTGCACCACAAAACGGACACGGCTTGAGCTTATCCATCATTCCCCCTCCAATAGCTCATCTGGAATCTCAACCTCGTTGCCTAGCTCGGCAGCAACTACAGCGTGGCAGATAGCTATCCGTGGTGTATCACCATGCTGATATTCGCCCATCAAATGCGGACATGTTGCGTAATATATCCATACATCATTGACCAGTTCATTAGTGAGTTCCATCCCGAATGTATCAATCAACTGCCCGCACAAATGCCAGTAATCGGTCGGCTTGTAGAGTTGATCTCCATCTGCTTCACGATGGATAATCGCTCCGCCGAAATTGATGACATTCAGACCTTGCGCTTTAGCCACCGCATAATCCAACGCCCGGCCCGTCAATTCACTCGTTTTTAGTTTCATTTCAATGCTCCTCCTGCTCGTAACCTGCGAATAATATTGACTGCTGATTTAATCCGACTTCTGGCTATTGGGTGACGGCGACCTTTCCAATATATTGCGATTGATTTTCCCATTGAGATAATGACCTTGTCCGCTTCGCGGTGCGTGCGCATTAAATTCACCAAATCAAATTCAGTTAATAGAGCCATCTCAAAAATCCTTTAGTGTGGGGTTAGGCAAATGCCCGTAACTTCTCGGTCGGGTAGTCAACAAGTTTGCATTTACTGGCCCTATACTCTAAACGCTCCAGTTTGATATAAGCCTGACCCCTCGGATAACACTTCCCAACTTTTCGGCTTAAATGGCAATTCTCGATGAAACAAAAATCCCTGTTTTTACTTGCCATCAAACGACGCTGTTGTTCTACATTGGGGGTTTGGAACCACTCGGTATCTTTGTGGAAAACTACTGTCATGTTAATGATCCTTCTTGTAGTTGATGTTCATTTTTGTGAGCTTTTTCATGACAGCTATCACAGAGGGAAACCAGCTCGAACAATAGTTCATCACCAACATTGTCATATTTTAAATGGTG
Organism: Xenorhabdus santafensis; assembly: GCF_033949405.1. Lineage (NCBI taxonomy): Bacteria > Pseudomonadati > Pseudomonadota > Gammaproteobacteria > Enterobacterales > Morganellaceae > Xenorhabdus > Xenorhabdus santafensis. Next base: position 4,226 of record NZ_VCDN01000100.1, read on the forward strand.
AACCTGAGTTGCTTTTTTTCGTAAACATCCTTGGCACATATAATTATCCCTTCTTAACACCCGTTCTCTTTTATCTCGCCACATAGGAGATTTCAGATATATCGAGTACCAACTCCAAAACTCGTCTTTTGCTTTTTGTTTTTCTTCACCATATATTTTGATTACTGCGTTTATTTCCTGCTCTCTTTGATATCCCCAATTTAATTTAATGTCTTCACTAAATAATCTTGGATTTGGGTTGTTTTTAAGCGCCGCTGATTTTTTAAATGATTCCACCTGAACTCCACAACTCATACATTGGGATACATAATGGATTGAATTATTATTGAATACCCGTTTTCTTAATTCTGTACATGTGTGTTCGCAATAATCATATTTTTTGTATATTTCATCTAATTTTCTCCCTCTCTCTTTTTCTAAATTAAATTCATTGTTCATATATTCTCCTATGGATTACTTAACTTGGCGGCGATAACTCTGCCAGTTGAAATTGATTACGGTAGGTGTTCCCATTCTTAAGCGATCAATCACTCGCTCACCTAAGACATCGGTCAGGTGTGCAATATCTAAATTCGTCAGTACACCAACCGGTTTTTTGTTTGCCAGACGCCGATCCACTACCTGAAAAATAATCAGGTCTTCATTCAGGTTATTGCGTTGCACACCAACATCATCAAGCACCAATAAATCAACCGAGCACAGATCATCGATCAAGGCCGACTCATGGGTTTTGGCGTCTTTCTGGTAGGTTTCCCTAACACGCATCATCAAATCAGGTAGTGTGGCAATCAGGATGCTTTTGCCGTTCTGGATGATGTGATTACCAATAGCAGCAGCGAAGTGATTTTTTCCCGTGCCAGGATTACCACAAAAAATAAACCCACCAAACGAGCTACCGAAGTTCTCGGCATACCGCTTCGCTTTTGCCAGCGCTTTTTGTTGTTCAGGCGTAGAGGCGAGGTAATTATCAAACGTGCAATCTTGGTGCAACGGGCTGATACCAGAGCGGCCCATGATCCTGTTCAGTCGGTTGACCCGGTTTTCTTCGGCAATGCGCTTTGAATCAATCTCCCCCTGTTCACGTTGCCATGTCATCAGTTCTTCAGCATTCGTGAATTTAGGCTTGATATGATCAGGCATCATCCGGCGAAAACGAGCCAGTGCTTCTGCCATGCTCATTAGAAATTCTCCGAAATGAATTGCTCAGTACGTACTGGCTGTGTGACACGAGAACCAACACGGTGCTTATAGCGGTTGGCCTGCTGATTGTTCTGGTAATTCAATTTCTGGCTGGTAGTGATATACCAGTTCTTGGGCTTATCAGCCTGAAACTCTAAATCCAGTCTTTGTAATTCATGCCGCAGGTTGATATTCATATACAAGTCTTCCCAAGCTGAATAATCCTTGTGGTTTAAGCGGATCACTTGCCCTTCAAACGCATATTTGCTCGACATCGGATGAACACTCGCGGATGGATTATTATTTTCATCAGCGCAAGCCGGTTCATCGGCTTGGGTGTTTATAGGGTTAAGGGAATCAGGAATCAGGTTAAGGGAATCAGCAGGGAAAGTTATATGCTCTTCTGATTCTTGCACTGTACTTGTATGGTGCTTTTCTGGTGCTTCTTTATTATCAATAGGTTGCACTACTTGTTCAGGTATTTCACTGATCGCTTCTTTAACGTGGGGGTTCTGATGTTTCTTCCAGTTATTAATCTGGATAAAATTATTCCCGTCTACTACATATCGGGTAATGAAATTCTTTTTATGCAGTTGCTGCAATAACCCATCGCAGTCTGCATCATCATATGGGAGAACCATTGCCTTAATTTTACGCGGTTTATCTTCTAACCGACCTTCACGATCAGCAATCGTCCATAAACCAGCGAATAATAATCTTGCCAAGGGTTCACATTCGGCTAAATCATCATTAGTGAAAAAGCCCGGTTTAATATTTCGTGACCTAGCCATGACAGCTCCTTAAAACGGTATATCTGTTGTGTCTATTGGTGGGGCGGGGAGAAGAGGACCAATGAATGCAGCTTGTTCTTTCAAATATTCCTCGTGCATTTGATCTATTTCACTCTGGATTAAATAAGCCGTTCCATTTTGGAAGAAGAGTGAACATGGTTTTTCTTTGTTTGTATCGATGAGATTGTTAACAGCGAATCGTATTAACCTATCAGCGGTAGATAATTTACAGCCGAAAACTTCTATTCCCAGACTCTCAAAGAGTGCACTGAGATTTAGTGATTTTAATTTTTCAGTGCAGATAACATCGTAAGCATCTGCTAATTCTTCTACGGTCACTCCAACTCTAATTAATCCTTGTTCCTCGCATGCAAATATAATTTCCTCCAGAGGCGCATTAAAAAATTCTCTGGATTCATTAATGCGAAATGCAGATAGCATTTCATGCACTGCCGCCTCGTCATAAGAAGGGTCTTCTGAATAAAAAGAGGCAGCTATTTCAAACTTAAAAGGAACGCCAGTAGCAGACGCTAATTCCTTTGCCCTGATTTCTGGCGATATGGTCGTCATGCCCACTTTATATATTCCCGGCATGTATTTATTGCTGAGCACGTAAACCCAGCCTTCAACGCGGAAATCTTCCGATAACTCCGCATGTGTTATTATTCCTTTATGGACTTCCATTTCTTCTAAGTGCATAATTACCTCTGTGAAATGTTGTTTTGAGAGTGGCTTGCATACCTTGCTCTCATCACTAAATCAGCAGTTCAAATTGCATTTCAGAAGCCTCAGTTGTTAGCGCAACTGGGGTTTTTCTTTTTGGGTATCTGAGTTCATCCAGCATTGAAAGTAATTTGCTGGCTTCTACGCCTGTCAGTACAATATTCGCTTCACATCCCGGCGCTGCGACGCTTCCTTCTGGCAAGCCCAGATTCACAATCATCAAACTAGCGAGTTTCGCTATCCTGTTTTTATCCCGGCTCAGCGAGGATGGATGGATACCCATTTCACGCGACAGCTCATTGTTTCCATATTCCAAAGCTGATTTGAGAAAGTAAGACTCCAGATGTTGAGCGCTACACGTAACGCGAGTATTGCGAGTTTTTGCAACTTCCATTTGGTATATTTCCTAAAGTTAAATTTTGTTTAATAAAAATACAGAATCGTCAACTATCCTTGAGATAGATGAAGGTTAATCACGAACACGGCATCATGGTGTCAGCCTTTACGGGTTATCCCCGATTGCCTGAGATTAAAGATCAAATCTCGGCGCTATTTCGGTTTGCTAGGGTTCACCGATTAGCCTGTCGTGAGGAGCGAGTTGTTAAAGAGCAATAAGTTGCTATTAAGCTGCGTTAGTTTTTACTTGAGCGAAAACCAATAATTCTTTTTTTACAGGAGTGGTGCTAAAAAACTGCCCTGAAGCTGTTTCTATACGTTCAGCAATCGCAGGTGACGCTCGGCGGTTCCCGTAGGCAATTTGATTTAAATATCCGGCGCTTGTCCCTGCTAGCTGAGCAAGGCGCTGCCAGTCTTCTTGTGAAGATTGTTTTTTCCAGCGGAGTAGATCGTTGCTCATATTATTTACCTTGGTGTCAAATGATAAACCAAAGTTTATCTTCAAGATAAATATTAGGCAAGTCAATTTTATCTTAATTTATCTTCTTGCGTATTTATCAATTTGCTAATAAATGCAAAGATTGGAATATGGAAACTAAAGACATAAGACGCAACAATTTGCGCGCCCTGATGGATACGCATATCCGTCAAGGGATAACAAAAGCAGTCTTCTCTGAGATGATAGGCATGCCGCCCAGTCAGCTTAGCCAGCTTACGAGCGATAACGCGGTAAGAAATATAGGGGATACTATTGCCAGACGTGTAGAAGAGAAGTTAGAACTCCCTACTGGCTGGTTGGATGTGCCTCAACCTACAGATAATCGTGATAATTCTCACAAAGAAAGCAACAATAAAAACTATCACTTGCAAAATATTTCACACAAAGTTACTGATCTTCCATACAGGATTGAACAGCTCGATGTGGAATTTAGTTGCGGAGGTGGTAGGTTGAATAGCGATTATCCCGATATAGTTCGCTCAATTGAGATAGATCCTGAATATGCAAAACGGATGTTTGGCAGTAGAAAATCAACATCATTAAAACTAACAACCGCTGTTGGAGACAGCATGCTTGGGACGATTAATCCCGGTGAATTGGTTGTTTTGGATATAACAGTGAATCAATTTATGAGTGACGGTATATATGCATTCACATATGGAAATGGAATGCACATAAAACGATTACAACTGTTAAAAGATAAAATTATTGTTATTAGTGACAATCAAATTTATGACAGATGGGAGATTGATTCTGAAAATGAATCTAAATTTCATATACATGGGTTTGTTGTTGGCAAATGGAAAATGGATTACGCAAGATTGGGATAATTAGTTTCAGAAACCACATAAAACAAAGCCAGCCTTCGGGCTGGTTTTTTTATGCCTAAAATCCCCCTACAGATAAAAATATTTATCAATGCATATCAATCATTTATCAAAAAAGACAACTAAAATGATAAATTATTTATCAAATTGCTATTTACAAAAATTTATCTCTGCGATAAATTTAAACCATCCAAGGCATGGAGCCAAACGTAAACGGAAGTTCGCTCTTTAACAATCCAATCCCCCACGACAGGTAACTGACGAGCCCTAGCAAATTGAAATTGCGCCAAGAATGACTCTTAGGCAATCGGGAAATGCAGGAGCAGATCAACCCCGTAAAGGCGCACTCGTTAAGAAGCTTGGTCGTGTATTAATTCAAAGCGCAGTTGGCTTTGAGGTGTGGTGATAAACGCTACACCATCAAAGCCAATTACTGGAGAAGTTCCATGAACGAAAAAGACTATGCGTTAGATAGCATTCTGGATAATTTCTTCGCCCAATCACGGAAACGGGAACGTAGTAATTTCTGGAGCAATCGCGAGCCTATCAGCAAACAGGAACGCGACACCATCAACGTACTCAATAGCTTTATCCCGGCAATCAGTAATGCCCCGGCAAAAGAACGGGCATCAGCCAACAATAAACCTCCCCGTCGTAAGTTGGGATCGGGGAATGTGACAGCGAGGGGGTAGACAAAGGAAGCTAGTCATAGCATAGGTGATTTTCTTGTTTTTTAACCTCAAATGAGGTATAAAAAATAGAAAATAAGATAAGGATAACCTATGCACCCTACAAATAATTTAGTAACACCGATCGCCCATACCGACTTTGACATAGTTAATGCTCATTTAGCCACCTTGGGATTAGAGCAGGAAAACTTGATTGAAATCCTTCGGCAGGCAATGAGCTTGAGATTGTCCACAACCAAAAATAACGCAGTAACAGCAGGCGGTACTTATTTTTATCAAGGAGCAGTGCGCGTCACCCGAGATCTTCTTTCTAAAAAGGGGTTTAAACGACTCTCTTTGAAAAACGTTGAGTTAACCGTTAACGACAAGGTAGCCATTTATATTTGTAGCGGCAATGACCAGACTGGATTGGTAAATGCCTATCCTGAATCTCGTACTAAAAAGGGAAAGTTTACCCGTGAAATTCTGGGGCTTTCTTATGCAACTAACCCCACTGCATACTCATTTGATTATCAAAACCAACAAATAAATTTGGATTTTTCATCTCGCGATGATGACGAATCCTCTTCTATTCCGTTGGGCTTAGATGTGTGGTGTCTTCTTCATTATGTTTATCAAGTCGATGAATACCAATGGGGGATGCGGGCTGAATTCTCCCAACCCACAACCTATAATCAAAAAAACGTCATTAATGGATTTTCTACGCGATTAATCCTGAACACAGCACCAAAAGATCCTGTCATTAAACAGGATAACGAACCTCAATTCACAAAAGATATTGAGATTGATATTTTAAAAACAGGTTAGATACAAATCATGTTTAATTCAGAGCGTTTACGTCTTGCCAGGGAACGCAGGGGGCTGACACAGAAAGCCCTTGCTGAGCAAGCAGGCTTAACAAGCAGAACGATATCCACTTATGAGCAATCCGGCATATTTGAACCTATTGCTAGTGATAGCATAGCAAAAATAGCCGATGTTCTTGGGTATCCTTTGGCGTTTTTTGGCTCTGAAGAGATTCCCACCTTAAAAGATGAGGCTGTAAGTTTTCGTGCCATGACAAAACTTAGCGCCCAAAAACGCAATGCCGCTATAAGTGCAGGTAAATTAGTTCAGGAATTATCATCATGGATGGAGTGTAGTTTTAAACTTCCCCGCCCTAATGTTCCTGATTGCAGCTTTGACAATTACTGCTCACCAGAAGACGCAGCTCGAATAGTAAGAGAACACTGGGGAATTGGTGAGTTATCTATTTCAAATATGGTTCACTTACTTGAAGTTAACGGCATTAAAGTTTTTTCATTGGCAGAAAATTGCCTTGAAGTTGATGCATTTTCTTTTTGGATGGATGAAAAACCCTTTGTGTTACTCAACACAATGAAAACACCGGAACGCAGCCGTTTTGATGCAGCTCATGAATTAGGCCATCTAGTACTTCATAAACATTCGAGCAATAACGGGCGAGATGCTGAAATGGAAGCGGACCGATTTGCCTCGGCATTTTTAATGCCAGAGAGTAGCATTCTGGCGACAGTACCAAGAATGCCATCGTTAGAGCACTTGATTCAATTAAAAAAACACTGGAAAGTTTCTCTTGCTGCTTTAGTGAGGCGAACACTAGATGTAGGGCTTTCTAGTGAGTGGCATTATCGCCAATTATATATAGAACTTAGCAGACGAGGCTTTAGAACAACTGAACCGGAAGGCATCGAGTCGAGAGAAAAATCCATAATCATGGATAAGGTATTCACATCATTACGAAATAGCGGAACTACTCGACAAGACATCCTCAATCAATTACGTCTTCCACTCGATGAGATGCGTGCATTTACATTTGAACATAGTTTCTTTATGACTGCCATTAGCGGTAATAATGAAGCCACTACAATAATAAAACGACAAAATCCCAATCTGCACCTTGTTAAATAAATTTAATTATAATTAACTAACTCCAGCTCATTTCCGAGTGGGCTGTGGTGAGTTAGTCTGATATATTCCGAGAATGATTATGGATTCATGAGGGAGTATTATGTCTGGATTATCTGAGCTGCAAGAAGCAACACCCGATTTAATGTACGACATTAGCAACTCAAATATAATGACAGCAATGCCAGATGCAATAGCAACAATAGTATTGTTTATGATTGCATATTATCTATTTTACCTATTACATATTGCTTATATCTGGTATATCACAGTTCCTCTTGGAATAATTTCAGCTTTTCTGTTTGTTAAAAAAAAGTCTAAAATATTTTATGCATTCTTGACCTTATTCTTTTTAATTCCGCCAGTTTGGGGCCTGATTTTTTATAGCAGGTTGCTTTTCGTTAGATAATAACGAAATCACCAAACACCAGCCTCGCCAATGCGGGGCTTTTTATTACCTGAATATAGGAAAATAACAATGGCTATGACATTAACAATTAAGCAAATAGCTTATATCTGCGATTTAGCAGGAATTGAATACAAGCAGCCTAACCCGGATGATCTATCAATTGAAATCACCATTGAGGATAACATGGAAATACAGGAAGAAGGGAAACTTTATAAGGGACTGGGAGCTTATATCACCGATTACCCAGAAGAAGGCGCAATATCATTGGAGGATGAATAACAATGGCTAAACCACATATTCACGCTGATTTAACGATGGAGTATGCGAAATTAGCGCAGGAGACGGAAAGGCCGTGGGAATATTTTCAATATCGAACACATGGCAACGAGAAATGGCTGGATTGTAACACGCTATTTGCATTTCATAGTGCTTACCAGTATCGCCTAAAACCCCGCACTATCAAAATCGGAAACTTTGACGTTCCTGAACCAGTGAGGGAGCCGTTGGAAGAAGGAGCAGAGTATTTTTACCCTTATGTATCAGGCACGGAAGAATCAGACATGGGAGGCTTTTTTAGCCGCGATTATTGGGCAGGTTGGTGTGTTGATATGACACGCTTAAAACGCGGCCTTATCCACCTCACCCCAGAAGCCGCCGAACTGCACGCCAAATCCCTTATTTCTCTGACATCAAAATGATACCCGACAGTTTCTATTACTACTCACTCACCATTATCGCAGTCATTCTTATTTTACTCATCGCTAGATAATCAATCATGAACAAACAACATCTAACCCGTGCTCAATCATGGGGAAAGTTTGCTGTGCGTGAAAAACGTTCTGCCGCATGGAATCGCGGCATGAAACTACTCATGAAATATTACGGAGGTAAGCATGTGCATTCAGGTCTTATGCTCATCACATGGCAGTGATTCTACATCGGCAGGGGTGATGCTGACATTTACGGACAATAACATCAAACGGATTGATGGAATTTACGCAAATATCCTCAAGCTGATGTGTTACTCGGCAAAAGAGCAAATGGAACAAATTCTCGAGGCTGACCACTTAGAAAGTCTGTTAGATGAAGCTATCGCATTAGGGCAAGGAAAATCGATTATCGATTATATCCAGTCCAAGATGCAGAAGGAGGCAGCATGAAACCATTCAATTGCGATCCCTACTGGATGCAGGACAAAGCCGAAGAACGCCGCAGGGAAGAAGCTGCGTATCAGGATGCTGTCGAGGAAGAACAAGGCAGAAAAGCATGGGATATGTACCAGAATCTCCCAGACGGAATACGGGCTATCTTCTCTTCCAAGATGAACGCGCTTTTCGGTGAGTTATTCGATACGGATAGCGATGTCGATGGACATGTGAATGACCTGTTGTACCAGTTGTGTTTAATGAAGGTTCAGAGGCAGGAGGCAGTATGAGTACAGTAGTGCAAAAGGTTTTTGAAATTATCAACCCGCTCAAAACGGACTTTGAGCAAGTTTGCAGTGAACCCAGCATAGCATTTAAAAGAGAGTCTGAATTTGCTATGCAGATATTTGCTAATAATGATTATTTAGCGGGGGTAGCGATCAATAACGTTATTTCTGTTCGCAGTGCTGTGATGAATATTGCGGCAATAGGCATCAGCTTAAACCCAGCGCAAAAACTTGCTTATCTCGTCCCAAGAGACAAGAAAGTCTGTCTTGATATCAGCTATATGGGATTGATGCACATCGCCCAGCAATCAGGCGCGATTAAGTGGTGTCAGTCCAGCATTGTAAGACAGAACGACAATTTTCATCTGACCTCTATCGATACTGCACCCAAACATGAATATAACGCTTTTGCTCCCCAACAACAGCGAGGTGAGATTGTTGGTGCTTACACAGTTGTCAAAACTGAGGATGGTGACTACCTGACTCACACTATGACTATTGCTGACATCTTCGCTATTCGTGACAGATCAACGGCATGGAGGGCATGGATTTCAAAACAAAAAACCTGTCCTTGGGTGACTGACGAAGAGCAGATGATATTAAAAACAGTGGTTAAGCAGGCCGCGAAATACTGGCCTCGTCGGGAGCGATTGGATAAGGCCATTGATTACGTCAACACCGAAGCGGGAGAAGGTATCGATTTCAGTACTGAACAATCACAGCCTCGCGATATTACGCCAGCCAGCGAACAACAGTTAAAAGATATCTCAGATCTGATGATCAAAGTGGATGGCGAGTGGAGCGACAAATTCCTTGCTTACATCAGTCAAAGGTTTAAGCGACAAATCAGCCACCCTGAACAACTTGTTGTTTTTGAAGCTAATACCATCATTGATATGTTAAAAGCAAAGGCAGGGAAAAATGATAAGTAACGATATCGTTCTAAGCAGAACCGGCATCAACTTATCCGCAATAGAGCAAGGAAGTGAAGAATGGCTGTCGCTTCGTCTGGGGGTTATCACCGCCTCAGATGTCTGGAAAGTGCTCACGAAAACCAAATCAGGGACATCATGGACAGATACAAAGAAAACTTACCTGAACACTTTGATCGGGGAAGTCTGTACGGGCGTATTCAAAGAGGTCAACGCAAGAACGTTAGCCTGGGGAAAAGACTACGAACTTGAAGCACGCATGACATTTGAGTTCTACAGCGGGTTAACCGTCAAGGAGGAGCCGATAATTTTCAAAGATGAAAATCTCAGGTCTGCCTGTTCGCCGGATGGTATTTGCAATGATGGTGCTGGGCTTGAGTTGAAATGCCCTAACACAACGGAAGTGTTTATTGATTTGGCTTTGAACGGCATTAACGCCATGAAAAAGGAATATATCGCTCAGGTGCAATATTCAATGTGGATAACCGGAAAAAGTGTCTGGCATTTTGCTAACTACGACCCCCGAATGCCGGGAGGAAAAGAAATTGTTCACATGCCAATCTATCGCAATGAAGACATGATGAAAGAGTTTGATGAGCAGATCCCTGAATTTATAGAAAAGATGGATGAGGGATTAAATAAGTTAGGAGTTGAGTTCGGCAATCAATGGAGGGCCAATAATGGCAAAGCATGGAGTTAATAAAGTTATTTTGGTTGGCAACTTAGGCCGTGACCCTGAAGTGCGCTATCTGCCCAATGGGGGCGCAGTCACAAACATCACCCTCGCCACATCGGAACAGTGGCGGGACAAGCAATCAGGCGAAGTCAAAGAAAAAACCGAATGGCATCGCGTGGTTCTATTCGGGAAGTTGGCTGAAGTTGCAGGCGAATATCTGAAAAAAGGCGCTCAGGTTTATATCGAAGGCCAACTACAGACTCGAAAATGGCAAGACCAGCAAGGACAGGATAGATACACAACAGAAATCGTGGTCAATGTTGGAGGAACGTTGCAGATGTTGGGCAGCAGGCAGGAAAGCCAGCAGGAGCAACAATCCCAGTCGCGATATTCAGGGCAACAACAACAATCTCAACTCTGGGGGCAGCCACAACAACCGCAAGCTCAAGAATCGCAGCAGCAATCAGAGCCGCCGATGGATTTTGATGACGATATTCCGTTCTGAATGACACCTGCAATCCAAATAGGACTCTCTCATGAGCAAAAAAATGGTTATTACTCTACGAACCAACAAAGTTGGTTCTGCTTCGGAATGCCCCCTCGGTTACACAGAGGAAGAATGGAACCAATTGTCAGATAAAGAACAAAGAGATGCTGTTTTAGACGCTTTCGATAATTACATCGATTACTCAATCACTGCCGAATAACCCCACCCGAAATATCTAACCCAAGGTAACAATCATGATTCATGTTGTCAGTTTCTCTGGCGGCAGGACATCGGGTCATCTCGTTCATCTAATGGAGCCGCGCCGTAAACTAGGTGAGGATATCCGCTATTTGTTTATGGATACTGGGGCTGAACACCCTAAGACCTACGAGTTTATCCGTGATTTAGTCCGGCATTGGAAAATTGATCTAGTGTGCTTGCGTGTTGTCGTAAATCCAGAACTGGGCAAAGGGAACAGCTACGAAATTGTAAGTCTGGACGAAATAACCAATGACCTCAAGCCATGGAAGGCCATGTTGAAAAAATATGGTACGCCCTATCTTGGTGGTGAGTTCTGTACTGACAGAATGAAGCTGGGGCCATTTAAAAAGTACTGTGATGAACACTTTGGAAAGAAAGCGTATCACACTTGGATTGGTATTCGAGCCGATGAACCCAAGCGGTTAAAACCCAAGGAACGTACCAGCTATCTGGCCGATATCTCTGATATTGATAAGCGCGGTGTCATTGATTGGTGGAGTCAACAGCCTTTCGATCTGCAAATACCTGAGCATTTAGGTAACTGCTGTTTTTGCATCAAAAAGAGCGTTCAGAAAATCGCCTTAGCCGCTAAGGATGAGCCGGAGATGGCCGCTGAGTTTCAGGCGATATTGTCCTCAAATGAGGTTCGAAAAATGGAAAATCGAAATGGAACCGACCTCATTATGTACCGTGGCAAAAACTCCTTTGGCGGCATTATACAGATGTTCGCTGATGACGAACGGGATGAGTTAGCTGCCCGGATGCCGTCGCAAAAACAATACCTTCATGCTGCTGAGCGTGAAGCGTTCTGTAAGTGTCAATTATCTCTGTTTTAACCCTATCACTACGCTGCTATGCGGCGGGAGGATTGTTATGTCTATACAACCTATGCAACCAGATCGCGATCACTTGGGTCACTGGACTCACCCTGATTTTCCAGTTAACGAGGAATGGACTCAAGCTTTGACTCTTAACTGGTTGTTACAAAATAACATGGTTCTAAAAGTCATGAGTCTAGAAGATGACAACGCCGCAATATCAGAACGATATGCAACTGGAGACGCAAATGTCAGCGACTGGAATCCAGCGCAACCAGAGGGTGATTGGTTCCTTCTATCAATCCATGATTCAGAAGATGGCCCTATGTGTATTTGGGGTCAGCATAAACACCGATAAATTCGGGAGGATTTATTGTGGAAAAAACACCATGGAATCCCAGCATAAGAGCAATTAAGAAAGTTAAAGACCCGCTCCCTGCTCCTACCAAATGTCATTATTGCGCTGGAAGTATAGCAATAGTCAGCCATAAGGCCGTATATGGGCAGGATTTCGGTAATTGGCCTTGGTTATATATATGCACGACATGCAGAGCCTACGTAGGGATGCACCCATTTACAGATATTCCATTAGGGACGCTGGCAAACGAAGAAACTCGCGCAGCAAGGAAAAGTTGCAAGCCCCATTTTGAACGCATATGGAAATCAGGGAAATTAACTCGCACGGATGCGTATAAATGGCTGGCTGAAAAATTAGGGATCGATCCCGGCGAATGTCACTTCGGCTGGTTTGACGTTGATATGTGTGAACAGGCGAAAAATGTATGTATGAGGTTTAAATGAAAGAGAGGCCGATAATTTTTAATGGCGACATGGTTCGCGCTATTTTGTCTGGCAGGAAAACGCAAACACGAAGACCAATTCCCGATTGGCAGTTACCTAAACATTATCCTGACAATGAGCACTCAAATAAATGGATGGCAATAGCGCAACGCCACCCTAGATATGGATTTGCCGTTTTTGGCGAGACGGAAGAGCTTTGCGCCAAAGAACTGGAAGAAGCAATCTCATGTCCATGCGGGAATAAATTAGAACATTTGTGGGTACGTGAGACATTCCAGTTTGGGTTATGTACTAAATCAACACTCGCGTACAGAGCGACGCATAAGTCAGAAGATTTAGAAGATGGTTGGCGGGAGCCGGTAAAGTGGCGGCCATCTATCCATATGCCACGCTGGGCGTCACGCATCACTTTGGAAATTACCAATGTCAGAGTTGAGAGATTGAAAGATATCAGCGAACAGGACGCTATATCGGAAGGGATGCAATTCACTGATTACGGTAAGAATCACTTTAACCAACAACGCAACGGTTGGTCATGGCAAGAAACAACACACCATGATGAGTGCTTATCTACTGCGCGGTTTGCGTTTGGAAATCTATGGGAATCAAACTACGGCGAATATAGCTGGGATGCAAACCCGTGGGTGTGGGTAATTGATTTTAGGAGAATAGATAATGGCAATTGAATATGCAGTAACGGGCGTAAATGATTTAAACGAACCATCAGATAGGTTTGAACTAGAAAACACAGGATGGGAAGGATATCCCAGGTATTTAGCGGAAGAATGTGCAGAAGATTATTACTCTAATCATGATGGTTGGGAGCGCAACTGGCCTATCACGATACATGTTTTTTCCGATGGTAATCATATTGGGGAATTCAGTGTTGAATTAGAAAGCGAGCCGGTATTTTCAGCATCACTAAGTAAATAATTATTCCCCTCTATCGCCATCCAAACAAATAACGAGAACCATCATGGATATTGCAGATACAGCTAACGACTTCGTTGAGCTGAGGGTATCTCATGCTCTCCAGAACCGAAAACCACCACTGACCAGCATTAACGGTATGTGCAGATGGTGTGAAACAGAACCAGCAATAAAGAACAGTGCATTCTGTAGTCGAGAGTGCGGGGAGGATTATGAGCGATTTCGGCGGCAGTAACACGCCCAAAGAATTCCGTGACCTCTGGCAAACCCCACTCCCGTTATTTAAAGCACTCAACCTCGAATTTAATTTCTCTCTGGATGCAGCCGCCTCTGCCAGCAATACCCTGTGCGCCAATTATCTCACGGAACGAGATAATGCACTGGAATGTGACTGGGTGAGTTACGGCTCTATCTGGTGCAACCCTCCTTATTCTGATATTGGGCCGTGGGTAAATAAAGCCGCTATTGAGTGCAGGAAACAATGTCAAACCATCGTGATGTTAGTTCCCTCTGATACCTCGGTGGGCTGGTTTAAATTGGCATTGGAGACTGTAGATGAGGTCAGATTAATAACGGGTGGAAGAATTTCATTTGTTAATGCAGAAACACAAAAGCCAGTTAACGGAAATAATAAAGGAAGCCTCTTGTTAATTTGGCGACCATTTATTACTCCGCGCGCAACAATAACCACAGTAGGAAGAGAATATTTACTCCATATCGGAAATGAACAATTGAGGAAAATAGCATGAAAGCAATTTACATCATGAGCAAAGCAGAAGTTAAAGAATATCTAGGCCCTCATTTTAAACATAGGGAATCTGACTACCCGAAATTAATACAGGGTGACATGCAAATCACGCTGGAGAACGAAGGATTTCAAACAATAACAATGGATGATATCACCGTAGTTGTTCATGACTAACACATTAGAGAACGGAAGACGACAGGTGGCGAGGGAGTGCCAAGGGAGAATTATAAATGAGGTGCGTACATTGCCATAAAGAACTGGATTTCGAGGAAGCGTATTACTACGAGAATGCATGCAAAGAGTGTGAAACCTATTTTGATTTGCGCCAGTATAAATTAAGTCGGTGCAAGTTGATTCGCATGCGGGTTAGGTTATTTCTCAGGAAATTAATTAATCGAGATAGGAGTGAATAATGGATAAAGATTTAATCGAAGAAAAAGACGTTTTTGATATGATTGGTAAAAAAAGAACGGCGGTATGGAGACTCAGAAAGAAATTTGGATTTCCTGAACCAGTACTAAACTTTCCAGCACGATATAGTCTATCCGCTATACGTAAATGGCTAAATGAAGGCGGAGTCAACCGGACTTGAGTTGTTTAACATACCAGAATATTTTATCGGCATATAATTCATATGCTTCTTTTTGCTCATCAATCCAGTCATGTTTGTTATATACAGCCATGACGCCGCCTAATTCATGCCCCAGCATCTTTTCGGTGACATGGGGCGCAATTCCCTCACTCGATAGATTGGTCACTAGTGATCTTCGGAAATCATGAGTACGCCATTCAGGTATATCAATGGACTTCCTTAGCTTGTTCATATAGAGGTTCGCTGATGACCGATCTATAGCTTTATCTAGTTCTTGGCCCGGGAATAAAACCTCATTACCCATATTTAATAAACGTTCTATATATGGTTGTACTTGCTTAAATATGGGTCTTCTTATTACATTACCCATTTTTGAATGAGCGACAGGTGTCGTCCATATCCGATCATCAATATTAAACTCACTGGCTGTTGACAACCTCAACTCGGAAAGACGAGCGCCCCATAATAAAAGTAGTTGATGCAACACCTTATTAGAAGAAACGATTTTATTATTCTCCAACGCCAACCAAATCTTAGCTAATTCCGTATAGGTTAATACCCGATGTCCCGTATCCGGTTTTTTGCCTATGTTTTTTACACTGAGCTTCATAACTTCGCATGATGGGATAAATTGCCTTCCCACACACCAATTAATGACGGAGCGCATTTGAGTTAAAAGCACTCTGGCTTTTTTGGGATTTTCTTTTTCCTGCTTATCAAAAAACTTCACCCATGAAGACACGGGAATGCTAGCAATCGGTGTACACAAAAATTGTGTGTACATCGTGTTGTACACGACGGAACGATAGAGGATTTGAGTGTTAGGTTTTAAGGTAGATGCGTACTTATCCCACCAGTAGTCAAGGCAGTCTTTTAGAGTAGCCTCCCCTTCTGATCCAGAAAAATACGTTTTAGGGTTAAGCCCCTTTGTGTACAATGAGCGCATCTCGCCTACAATTATCCGCGCATCCCGTAATGACATTTCAGGATACCGACCAACAGTAAGGCGTACTGGCTTTCCGTTCCAGCGATATCTATGCTGGAATGTTATAGTTCCGTTTGGTGTGATCCTGACACTCAAACCATCTCCATCGGTTAACTCAGGCTTTCCTTTATAGGGTTTATTGTGAATGCCACGTAGTTTAGTGTCGCTCAGTGCCATAATTATAACCTGTACACAAGTTGAATCGTGATTATGTACTCAATCTGTACACAATGGCAAGTGAACGAACTGCTGATAACAAAAAACTACAGAGAACAAAACGGAACAAGTAAAGGAAAAAACTTGATTAAAACAGGGGGAAAGAGGTAAGATTTAAACAGCTTGAAACAAGCTAAAACAGCAGCAAAAAAAGCCCCCTTAGTTAAATGGATA
>NZ_VCDN01000101.1:0-14297 GCF_033949405.1 Xenorhabdus santafensis
TGGATGAATTAACGCCTGAAAACGCCCGTATCTGGTTTATCAGCCCGTCGGAGCCGCACAACAAAGAGGCTTATTTTCTTCAGGCACCTTATCAGGTCAATAAAATGACGCAAAAACAGCTAACGCAGTGGAAACAGTTAGCACAAAAAACCGCGTTCTCCCTGCCGGCATTGAACTCCTATATTCCGGATGATTTATCTCTGATAAAAACATCCGGCAGCCAAAAACACCCGAAAATGCTCCTGGAAAAGCCAAGCGTTCGCTTGCTTTACATGCCAAGCCAATATTTTGCAGATGAACCCAAGGGCATTATTTCACTGGAAATGCGTAATCCTAATGGCTTGAAAACGCTAAAAGATCAGCTTAATGACACCTTGCTGAATTATTTGTCTGAATTGAAACTTGATCAATTGCGCTATCAGGCGGAGGGTGGAGGCGTGCAGGTTTCTACCGGTTATGCCAATGGGTTGCAAATAAAGGTCGACGGTTACACACAACATCTGCCGGAATTGTTAACTGCCGCCATTCATCAGTTCACTTCGTTTAAGCCGACTCAGGAAGAATTGGATCAGGCTAAGTCACGGTATCGGGAGCAGCTTGAAGCTGCCAATAACGAAACAGCTTACGAAATGGCTATGCAGCCAGTTTCACGCCTTTCCAGTGTGCCGTATTTTGAACAGAAAGAACAATTGAAAGCGTTGGATAGCATCACGGTTGACGATATCGTCCAATACCGTCAGAAGATGATCCAACACTCCGCGATACAGGCGTTGGCCTTCGGGAATTTAACCGAACAGCAGAGCATCAATATCGTTCAATCAGCACACAAACAGCTCGGTAATCAAGGGACGGCGTGGTGGCCTGGCCATCATATTGTCATTGACCATCATTATGCCGTTGACTTTAAGGGAACAGCTAACAGCACGGATAATGCATTGGCGGAAACCTATATTCCAACAGGCTATGACCGTATTCACGGCTATGCCTACTCCAACTTGCTGAGCAATATCTTGTCACCGTGGTTCTTTGATCAATTGAGAACAAAAGAGCAACTAGGCTATTACACTGAGGTATTAAGTCAATCCGTCGGCCAGCAATGGGGCTTGGGCTTTTTGCTGCAAAGTAACAGTAAGCAACCTGATTACCTGCACCAGCGTTATCAGGACTTTTATCAGCAGGCTGATAAAAAACTACGGGCAATGTCTGATACTGAGTTTGAACAATATAAGACTGCATTACTGAAAGAAAAGCAGGAGCCACCACAGACTTTCTATGCAGAAATGGATCGTTATGAGCCGGACTTTGCTACCAACAACTTCAAGTTTGATACACAAGCAAAAACCATCGCAGCACTGGAAAAAGTGACTAAAGCACAATTGATCGAATTTTATGAGAAAGCGGTGATCAAACGTCAGGGATTGGCTCTGATTTCCCAAATTGCCGGTAAAAAGGGCACACATCCTCAGTATGCTGAGCTCACAGGTTGGAAAACTTACCAATCTGTGTCAGATTTTCAGAAACAATTACCGGTTAAGGTAAATGCTCAGTGAACAAAGAAATACTTTTGGAACGTATCAAGCAAGAAACGCAGAGCGATTTGTTGCCGATGGCATGTTATTCAAATGGCGTATTGTTTAAATAAATTGGGAGAATATTAGGTGATGCCTAAATATATTATCCGTATCACGATGGTGTTATTTATGCTCCTTTTGGGAGTGACGGCCTATGCTCAATCCTCATTATGGCAACCCTTGCCGGATACAATTAATAAAAGCCCTCGTGATCCCCGTCAATATAAAGTGATTCAATTGCAAAATGACATGACGGTATTACTGGTCTCTGATAAAAAAGCCGTTAAATCATTGGCTGCCGTTGCGCTTCCGGTGGGTCACATGGAAAATCCGGGTAACCAGCTTGGTTTAGCGCATTATCTGGAACACATGGTATTGATGGGGTCTAAACGTTACCCTCAGCCAAGTGGCCTTGAAGAGTTTTTGCAAAAACATGGAGGAAGCCATAATGCCAGTACCGGAAATAACAGTACGGCATTCTACTTGGAAGTTGAAAATGGTTCCCTGAAAGGAGCGGTTGATCGTTTGGCTGATGCTCTTGCTGAGCCATTGCTGGACCCGAAGAATGCCGATCGTGAACGTCATGCCGTTGATAATGAATTGACGATAGCCCGTGCGGGCGATGGTCATCGCATGGGGCAGGTTCGCGCGGAAACTATCAATCCAGCCCATCCCAATGCCCGTTTTGCTGGTGGAAATCTGGAAACTCTGAAAGATAAACCGGACAGTAAGTTACAGACCGCATTAGTCGATTTTTACCAGCATTATTACTCTGCCAATTTAATGAAAGGCGTTGTGTACGGTAACCAATCAATCGATAACTTGGCGCAAATTGCGGCGGAAACGTTGGGGCGTATCCCCAATCGGCATGCTGCCGTACCCGCCATTACCGTTCCGGCGGTGACAGCGAAAGAGAAAGGCATCATTATCCATTATGTACCTGCCCAACCTCAGAAGTCATTGCGCCTTGTCTTTAACATCGCCGATAACAGTGCAGACTTTCGCAGTAAATCAGATGACTATATCAGCTACTTGATTGGGAACCGCAGCCAAAATACATTATCTGACTGGTTGCAGAAGCAGGGGCTAATTGAGTCAATCAGTGCCGGTGCAAGTCCTAAGGAGGACAGAAACTCAGGGACATTTGAGATTGATGTTTCGTTGACGGATAAAGGGCTTAAACATCGTGATCAAGTCATTGCAGCCATTTTTTCTTATATAAACCTTCTGAAGCAACAGGGGATTCAAAAAAGCTATTTTGATGAAATGGCTAAGGTATCCAATCTGTCATTCCAGTATGCGCCAATTGTACGGAACATGGATTATGTTGCGAAATTGTCAAGATGCGATGCTGGAATTGCCTGTTTCCCATATATTGGATGCTGATTATCTGGCTGATGATTTCAATCCGAAAGTAATAACCAGCCGTCTGGATGAATTAACGCCTGAAAACGCCCGTATCTGGTTTATCAGCCCGTCGGAGCCGCACAACAAAGAGGCTTATTTTCTTCAGGCACCTTATCAGGTGAATAAAATCACGCAAAAACAGCTAACGCAGTGGAAACAGTTAGCACAAAAAAACGCGTTCTCCCTGCCGGCATTGAACCCCTATATTCCGGATGATTTATCTCTGATAAAAACATCCGGCAGCCAAAAACACCCTAAAATGATCCTGGAAAAGCCAAGTGTTCGCTTGCTTTACATGCCAAGCCACTATTTTGCAGATGAACCCAAGGGCATTATTTCACTGGAAATGCGCAACCCTAATGGTTTGAAAACGCTCAAAGATCAGCTTAATGACACCTTGCTGAATTATTTGTCTGAATTGAGACTTGATCAATTGCGCTATCAGGCGGGGATTGGAGGAATGGGAGTTTATGTCAGTTATGCCAATGGATTGCAAATAGAGGTCAATGGTTACACACAACATTTGCCGGAATTGTTAACTGCCGCCATTCATCAGTTCACTTCGTTTAAGCCGACACAGGAAGAATTGGATCAGGCTAAATCGTGGTATCGGGAACGGCTTGACGTTGCCAATAACGGAAAAGCATACGAAATGGCTATGCAGCCAGTTTCACGCCTTTCCAGCGTGCCGTATTTTGAACAGAAAGAAAAATTGAACGCGTTGGATAGCATCACGGCTGACGATATTGTCCAATACCGTCAGAAGATGATCCAGCACTCAGCGATACAGGCGCTGGTTTTCGGGAATTTAACCGAACAGCAGAGTATCAATATCGTTCAAGCCGCACATAAACAGCTTGGCAATCAAGGTACGGAGTGGTGGACTGGCAATCATATTGTCATTGACCACAATTATGCCGTTGACTTTAAAGGAACGGCTAACAGCACGGATAATGCATTGGCAGAAACCTATATTCCAACAGGCTATGACCGTATTCGCGGCTATGCCTACTCCAACTTGCTGAGTAATATCTTGTCACCGTGGTTTTATGATCAATTGAGAACAAAAGAGCAACTGGGTTATATCGCTTCGGCATTTAATCAACCTGTCGGTAAGCAATGGGGCTTGGGCTTTTTGCTGCAAAGTAACAGCAAGCAACCTGATTACCTGCACCAGCGTTATCAAAGCTTTTATCAGCAGGCTGACAAAAAACTCAAGGCAATGTCTGATACTGAGTTTGAACAATATAAAACTGCGTTACTGAAAGAAATGCAGGAGCCACCACAGACTTTTTATTCAGAAATGGCTCGTTATGCTTCGGACTTTGCTATCAACAACTTCAAGTTTGATACACGAGCAAAAACCATCGCAGCACTGGAAAAAGTGACTAAAGCACAATTGATCGAATTTTATGAAAAAGCAGTGATCAACCGTCAGGGATTGGCACTGATTTCCCAAATTACCGGTAAAAAGGGCACTCATCCTCAGTATGCTGAGCTCAAAGGCTGGAAAACTTACCAATATGTGTCAGAGTTCCAGAAACAATTACCGGTTAAGGTGAATGCTCAGTGAGCAAAGAAATACTGAACGATGAAATATGGGGCTGCCAGATGCCAGATAATTCCTTGCAACCCCATAAGTTACCGTCTCATAAGCTGAATGCGTTAACCTTGCCGCTGTATGGTCAGCGGCTTATTGAGGCGTCAGCAGGCACGGGGAAAACCTACACAATAGGTTTGCTTTACCTTCGTCTACTATTGGGATTAGGCGGCTCTGCCGCTTTTTCCCGGCCTTTGAATGTTGAAGAAATTCTGGTTGTTACTTTTACCAAAGCAGCAACGGATGAATTGCGTGGCCGTATTCGTGAGAACATTCATCAGCTTCGCTTGGCTTGTATACGGGAAGAAAATGCTGTTATAGATCCCTCTTATCAGCAATTACTGGATGAGATACCGGATAGGGAGAGTGCGGCGAGCTGGCTATTAATCGCAGAGCGGCAAATGGATGAAGCTGCTATCTATACCATTCATGGCTTTTGCCAGCGAATGCTGGTGCACAATGCATTTGAGTCCGGCGTGTTATTTGATCAAACACTGATTCAGGATGAGGGGCAATTACGTAAACAAGGTTGTGCTGATTTTTGGCGGCGCCACTGTTATCCCTTGCCGCTTCCGATTGCCGGGGAAATAAGTAAGTTATGGAGCGGGCCGGAAGCACTGCTGAAAGATATATCTGATTATCTGTACGGCGATATGCCGTATATCGCCAATGCCCCTGATAGTGATGAAACTGTATTTAGCCGGCATCAGAAAATTACAGAACAGATTGAGGCGATCAAGCAACAATGGAATGAAGTCGCATCAGGCTTACATGATTTGATCGCTAATTCCGATGTTGATAAGCGCAGCTATACGAAAAAGAATTTGCCTAATTGGATAAATAAAGTCTCTGAGTGGGCTAAATTACCAACCGAAGATTACCAGCTTCCCAAAGAACTGGATAAGTTTTGTCAATCACGCTTGGTGGAAAAAACGAAAAAAGGAACCGCACCACAACATCCCCTGTTTGAAGCTATTGATGAGTTATATCAATATCCACTGACATTGAAAGATATCATTATCTCCAAAGCGATTATTGAAGTCCGTCAATCTGTGCATCAAGAGAAGTTGATGCGGGGCTACATGGGTTTTGATGATTTGTTGACCCGTCTGGACAGCGCTTTGAAGCATGCGGGGGGCAAACAACTTGCGGCAGCCATCCGGCAGCGTTACCCCGTCGCGATGATCGATGAGTTTCAAGATACTGACCCTCAGCAATATCGTATTTTTCAGGCCATATACCATTTCCAGCCAGAATTCGACTCATTGGTGCCATTACCGGAAGAGCAATTACCGGAAGAACAGCTATTGGAAAACCCGTCTTCGGGAGACAAAAAATCAGAAGATCAGAAAGCGGCAAACGGTTTGCTGTTCATTGGTGATCCCAAACAGGCTATTTATGCGTTCCGAGGGGCGGATATTTTTACCTATATTCGTGCTCGTTCTAACGTTAGTGCTCATTATACCTTAGAGACTAATTGGCGCTCTTCCGCCCCGATGGTGCACGCGGTCAATAAACTGTTTTCCCGGACAGAACGGCCATTTTTGTTTGCACAAATCCCGTTTATCAACGTGAAAGCGGCCGAAAAGAATCATGGGCTGAAATTTTCTTTACACAATGAAGAACAAACTGCATTGCGATTTTGGTTACAACCCGGTGAGGGCGTTTCCAAAGGAGAGTATGAACAGAATATGGCCCGGCTGTGTGCGGCTCAAATCCGGGATTGGTTGCAGGCAGGGCAGGAAGGTAAGGCTCTGTTGCACCGTGCGGAAAAAAGCCGTCCGGTTGTAGCGGCAGATATTACGGTATTGGTGCGTGATCGCAGGGAAGCTGCGCTGATCCGTAATGAACTGAATGCCCTAAAGATACCATCGGTCTTTCTTTCCAATCGGGAAAGTGTGTTTGATACGTCAGAAGCCAAGGATTTGCTTTGGTTATTACAGGCGGTATTGGCACCAGAAAAAGCACGTGAGCTGAGAAGTGCATTGGCCAGTAGTTTATTTGGGATGAGTGCGCAGCAAATTGATCAACTCAATAATGATGAAGCCGCATGGGATCGTCTGGTCGATGAATTTGATGGTTACGCCCGTATATGGCGCTCTCGTGGTGTATTGCCGATGCTGCGGACTGTGATGGTTAAATACCGGATAGCCGAAAACTTGCTGGCAAGTGATGATGGTGAACGCCGCTTGACCGATATTATGCATATCGGAGAGTTATTGCAGGAAGCATCGCAGCAACTGGACAGTGAACATGCAGTTGCCCGTTGGTTGGCGCAACAAATTTCCCGGCCCAATCCCCAATCAGAAAGCCAGTTGATGCGTTTGGAAAGTGACAGGCATCTGGTGCAAATCTGTACGATACATAAATCAAAGGGGCTGGAGTACCCACTGGTGTGTTTGCCTTTTATCTGTGGTTACAAAAAGCAGAAGCAGGCGATTTATCATGATCGCCATAATTTCGAAGCCCACCTGAGCATTTCCCACGACAATGAAAAACTGAAAGAAGCGCTGGAATTGGCCGATGAAGAGCGTTTGGCGGAAGATTTACGTTTGCTGTACGTAGCCTTAACACGGGCGGTTTACCACTGTAGTGTGGGTGTTGCACCGCTTATCAAGGGAAATAAGAGTAAAGAAGGGGATACTGACTTACACCTGTCTGCCTTGGGGTATCTGTTGCAGAGAGGAGAGCAGGGGAATGCCGAGCTATTGAGAAATAGCCTGCATGAACTTAGTGGTGATGGAATAGAGATCACGCAGATAGAGAATATCGGTGATGCGCCGTGGAGTGCACAAAATGAAAATCGCGTATCACTGGTAGCCAAAAGATTTCAGCGCTCCATTCGGGATGATTGGCGGGTAACGAGTTATTCAGGATTGCAACATTCCGCATCCCGAGCCATTTCTCCCACGATTTTTAATAATCGTGCCAACGCATTGGGAGAATCCGTGGATGTGATTGTCCAATCCATTTCCCCAAAACTGGATATTGATGCCCGTGGCGAAAAACAGGAAGGCGCTTTGCTGCAAATGACGCCACATACTTTCCCGCGGGGTGCCACTGCGGGGACATTCCTGCACTCTATTCTGGAAGATTTGGATCCTGATAACCTGCCCGAACGAGCCTCGTTGGAGGAGAAACTGGCAGCATCAGGATTTGATGAAAACTGGGCTGCTGTGTTGGAACAGTGGATAGATAATCTACTGAAAGCAGATTTGAACGGGCAAGGATTAAGGCTTGCTGATGTGCCTTATCATCACCAGCAAAGCGAAATGCAGTTTTATTTGCCAGTGGATAAGTTATTGCACTCAGGCGCAATGGATGCTTTGACCCGTCGTTATGATCCGCTGTCTGCACAATGTGCCCCGTTGGCCTTTCATCAGGTCAAGGGAATGTTAAAAGGTTTTATCGATTTAGTTTTTTGCTGGCAGGATAAGTTTTACGTGGTGGATTACAAATCCAACTGGCTGGGGGAAGATAGTCAGGCTTATACACAGGAAGCAATGGCGGCATCCATGATAGAGCACCGCTACGATTTACAATATCAGCTTTATACTTTGGCCCTGCATCGCTATTTGCGTCACCGGTTAGCCAATTATGATTACAGCAAGCATTTTGGTGGCGTTATCTATTTATTTTTGCGCGGTATTGATAAAGATAATCCTGGGCATGGTGTTTACTATTATTTGCCACCTTTTGAATTTATTGATGAACTGGATGCGCTTTTCAGTGCTGAGGATGAGGAACAAAGCGCATGAACTCCATGATGTCACTATTACAGCAGGCTGTGAGCCAAAAACTATTGCGCCCTCTGGATGTGCAGTTTGCTTATGTGATGATTAAAGATGAAAACCCGTTGTTATTGCTTATTGCAGCCCTATTGAGTGCTGAATCGGGGGCCGGGCATGTTTGTTTGCCTCTGGAAAGGATCTCGCCTGAATACCTGTTTGAAGGCAGGCACCCTGAGTTAGCAAGTTCACTTTGGTCTTTGGCGGGGGAACCAAGTCCAGAACAAATTATTGCTGCTTTGCAGGCATGTCCGGCGGTCAGTCAGGGGGAGCTTCCCGCCCCCATTATTCTTTCTCAGCAACATATTTTATCTCAGCAAGGAAATCTGGATAACCGATTGTATTTGCAACGTATGTGGCAAAGTGAACGTCGTGTGGCAGATTTTTTTTCTACGGTTGAATTGACCGACACGTTTGATGAAACACAGTTACGCAGTATTCTGGATGAACTTTTTGGTGTGACAGCGCCGGGAGAGATAGACTGGCAAAAAGTTGCGGCAGCCGTTGCTGCTACAAGCCGGATTTCTGTGATCTCCGGCGGGCCGGGAACCGGCAAGACAACAACCGTGGCCAAGCTGCTGGTAGCCTTGATCAAGTTATATGAAGGCCAGCAACTGAGCATTCAATTAGCTGCGCCAACGGGGAAAGCGGCGGCAAGGTTGACTGAATCGTTAAGGGAAGCCGTCAAAAAACTCGCATTGGCACCAGAGCAATGGCGCAGTATCCCGGAACAGGCACAAACGCTTCACCGTTTACTGGGTGCACAGCCAGACAGCCAGAAACTGCGTTATGGGCGCGATAATCCTCTTTCCCTTGATATTTTGATCATCGATGAGGCCTCAATGGTGGATTTACCGATGATGGCCCATTTGATAAACGCCTTGCCTTCAATGGCTAAGGTGATTTTTTTGGGTGATAAAGATCAGTTGGCGTCAGTTGAGGCGGGAGCGGTATTGGGAGACATTTGTCGTTTTGCTGAACAGGGATACAGTGCACCGCGTGCAGAACAGTTAGGGCGATTGACCGGATGTTCATTGATGCCTTATTCCGTATCTGATTTGGAAAATAATGCGCCCGCTGTGCGGGATTGCCTCTGTTTGCTGCGCAAAAGCTATCGTTTCAATTCAGCTTCTGGTATCGGGCAATTGGCATCCGCCGTGAATCAGGGAGAACGCACGGCTGTGTCTAACGTGCTGAATAATTCCTTTCCTGATGTTTATTTCAATCCACTTTCCAAGGATGAAGATTATCAGCGTTTATTGACTGAAACCGCCGCCGGTTATTATCAATATTTGGCGATGGTCAATGAACAGGGAGCAGAAAAAGAAATTCTGGCAGAATTTAATCGTTTTCGGTTGCTGTGTGCTTTAAGGGAAGGGCCATTTGGAGTGGCAGGGTTGAATCAGCGAGTGGAGCAATTACTGCACAGGAAAGGCATCATTGCGCTGCCTAAAAATGCGGAAAACCGTGGTTATGCCGGGCGCCCGATCATGATATTGCGTAATGACAGCACCCTTGGGTTGTTTAACGGCGATATCGGGATCATGCTCAAAAATCGGGATAATGAACTGAAAGCCTATTTTCAATTGTCAGATGGCCAGATTAAAGGTTTTCAGCCGAGCCGGTTACCTCAGCATGAAACGGCTTATGTAATGACGGTACATAAATCCCAAGGTTCAGAATTCGAACATACTGCTTTGGTGTTGCCGACCCAATACTCACCGATAGTCAGCCGGGAACTGGTGTATACCGCTTTGACCCGGGCGCGGGAAAGATTGACTCTCTATGCCCATAAACCTGTCTTGGACAAAGCCGTGGCGACAGTAACACAGCGGCGAAGCGGGTTAGCCGAGTGGCTTGGCCCGCGCAACCTTGGTTGATGGCTTTATAATTTCAACATCAATATTTTGGAACGGCGCTGGTAGTTATACAGTGCCTGTTTTTCCACGGGCAGCATCTCGATTTCTGCGGGTTCAAAACCCCGTTCCTGAAACCAATGAAGGCTGCGTGTCGTCAATACAAATAGTTTTTCCAAGCCGATTTGCCTGGCTTGGGCTGAGATGGCATTCAGCAACACTTCACCACGGGAAGAGTTCCGGTAATCAGGGTGCACAGCAACGCAGGCCATTTCCCCTATTTTTTCTTCAGGATAAGAATACAGTGCGGCGCAGGCGATGGTGACGTTATCGTGTTCTATCAACGTGAATTTATCCACCTCCATCTCCAACTGCTCCCGTGAACGACGTACCAGAATGCCTTGTTGTTCCAAAGGACGGATAAGCTCAAGAATGCCACCAATATCATTGATATTTGCCCGACGGATTTGTTCGGAACGCTCCATAACGATTTGAGTTCCGATGCCTTCCCGTGAGAATAGCTCCTGAACCAGCGAGCCATTTTCTTGATAGCTGATCAAATGACTGCGGCGAACTCCACGGCGACAAGCTGTAATGGCCCCCCGTAAAAAGCGTGAAGTCCCTGAATAATGATCCCCGGCGCTTTCCAGCTCATGCAGTTTGGCTTCTCCTTCATTTGGAAACATCTCTGATAAGGTATTGCCTTCAGCATCGAGCACCCCTTGTGATGAGCAAAAACCGATTAATTTTTCTGCTCTTAATTTGATTGCCAGCTGTGTTGCAATCTCTTCAGATGTGAGGTTGAAACTCTCCCCTGTAACAGAAACTGCAACCGGCCCAATTAACACAATAGCGTGATTGTCCAGTTGCTGGTTAATGGCTTCTTCATCAATGCGGCGGATCTTGCCACTATGATAATAATCAACTCCATCATCGATCCCTAAAGGCTGGGCGATAATAAAATTACCGCTGACAACATTAATATGGGCACCCTGCAACGGAGTATTGTTCAATCCCATGGAAAGACGCGCCGTGATATCCAGTTGCAGCAGCCCTGCCGCTTGTTTCACCAAATCCAGTGTTTTGGCATCCGTCACTCTGATGTGTTTGTGATAAACAGAGCGGCAATTATGTCTGGCAATATTTTGTTCAATTTGTGGACGGGCACCATATACGACAATCAAGCGAATGCCCAAGTTATGCAACAATCCGACATCATTGACAATATTGGGAAAATTTTCATGGGCGATGGCTTCGCCTCCCAACATAATGACAAACGTTTTCCCCCGATGTGCATTAATATAGGGAACGGATTGCCGGACGATTTCAACTAATTCGGTGCCGCACTCTTTCATGGAACCCTCTTGAGGTGAATTTATATTCATATTTTTTGTATTTTTATTCTATTCGAGAGGAAATGGCAAGAGTAACATAGATAAAAATGACGTTATTATTTATATTGAAATAGATAAATGAAGTAAGCATAAAATACTTTTTTTGATGACATAGAAACTTTAATTAATTAGAGTTTCTGTCTAAATATTGTGTTTGGCAAAAATCACTGTGTATAGTTGTTTTTAATTGGAATAAACGATGAGTCACTCAGACTATAATTTTTCACGCCGTCGTCTGCTGAAAGGTGCAGCAGCTGTGTGGTTATTGAGTATCAGTCCGGTAGGGAATGCAGCAAATTCAAAAGTGATTGCGGTTCGTATTTGGCCGGCATCAAGCTATACCCGAGTGACGTTGGAATCGAATATTCCACTTAAGTATCGCCAATTCT
Organism: Xenorhabdus santafensis; assembly: GCF_033949405.1. NCBI lineage: Bacteria > Pseudomonadati > Pseudomonadota > Gammaproteobacteria > Enterobacterales > Morganellaceae > Xenorhabdus > Xenorhabdus santafensis. The sequence continues at coordinate 12,006 of NZ_VCDN01000101.1, forward strand.
TGCTTTCTAACCCTAATCGCATTGTCATTGATTTGCAGGGGATTCAGCTTAACAGTGTCTTGAGCAGCTTGGGGACACAAGTCCAGAAACGAGATCCTTACCTGAAACTCGTTCGGGCTGGGCAATTCAATCCCCAAACAGTACGTTTAGTGTTTGAGATTAAGCAGCCTATTGCCCCGCATATTTTTACATTGCCGCCTATTGCTAAATTCAAACACCGCCTGGTGTTGGATCTCTACCCTAAAAAAGCGACCAATATAGATGATGACCCTCTACAGGCTCTGCTCGAAGAATACAACAGCGGCAATTTAGAAAAACACATGCCTGCGGAGACGCGTAAACCAGGTAAGGCAGGAAAAGATCGGCCAATCGTGATTATGCTCGATCCTGGTCACGGTGGTGAAGATCCAGGTGCGATTGGGAAAAACAAAACCCGAGAAAAAGATGTCGTGCTGCAAATTGCCCGTCGCTTACAAGCGCTGATTAAGCGTGAGTCGGGTATGAAAGTTTACATGACCCGCAATGAGGATGTATTTATCCCCTTAAAAGTCAGGGTAGCAAAAGCACGCAAAATGCGGGCAGATCTCTTTGTTTCTATTCATGCTGATGCCTTTACAAATCGGGCAGCGAAGGGTTCATCCGTATTTGCGCTTTCGACAAAAGGAGCGACCAGTAATACCGCCCGTTATTTGGCTCAGACACAGAACGAGGCGGATTTGATTGGTGGCGTCAGTAAAAGTGGTGACAAATATTTAGATCACACAATGCTGGACTTGGTGCAAACCGCAACAATTAACGACAGCCTGAAATTTGGTGATGAAGTGCTCAAACGGATGGGTAACATCAATAAATTGCATAAAAATAAAGTTGATCAGGCGGGCTTTGCGGTATTGAAAGCACCGGATATTCCTTCCATTCTGGTTGAAACTGCGTTTATCAGTAACTTGGAGGAAGAAAAAAAGCTACGGACTGCGAAATTCCAGCAACAGATAGCTGAATCTATTTTTGCAGGCATCAAAAATTATTTTAAAAATGGGGCTGAATTAGCTCGACGGTGAAGTATTTGCCCTAAATAGTGTTTTAATATGATGTTTAGAAACGATATTTAAAATAACAGCAGCAAACCTTATTCCGTGCGGTGAACGGAATAAGGTTTTAAACTTCTTACTATTTTTCTCATTATTATGAAAATTCATTTAGATAATAATAAAATGAAAAGTATTATGGGAGATGAAATAACCTGGCAAATGCTCCAGAATAATCTTCTTGGGGTATATAGGCTTGCCAGTCGGTTACGCCAGGTTCTTCCATCCAAGGGGGACAAGTTGGGTTGTGAAGTATCCAGAATTGTATCTTCTTAGCCACTAACGGATTGTTTCTGTTTCTGTAGATCCACCTTAATTCTTTTCCGGTTATGCTGTTACTCTGCTTATGTATAACTTGCTTTAGGTCTATACCGTCAAGAATGAAATGTATATGCATTCTATTGACTAGCTCACTTGTACCCGTGCATACCCACGACAACCCTCCTTTGCATTTTTTCCCCATAATTAAATTATAAATCTCACTTGGTGACTGTTCTTGAAGAACAACTTCATACATCCTGTCTTTTTTCAAGTGGTCGAAAAAATCAACTTCATATTTTGTGTATGTAGATCCTTGAGCATAATTCTTTCTATAACGCATATTATTCAATGTATCTTTATATTCTTTTTTTTCATCATGATTTAACCAATCATTATTTTTTAATTTAGAATTATACTCCTTTTCAAACTTTGACATACATTCTATATCCGTAGGGGTTAAATAGTTATCAATAACTACTGGCGGGTAGGCTCCTAAATCGCGATGACGCCGAGCAAGTTCAAAATAATCATTTGATGTATTGTTAGCATATATATTTCGTTGATCATTTAAACCATATATTAAATCACCTGGAGAAAATTGCCTTCTGTACTCACTCTCGGGGGCGAATGGCATGCTCTTGTCCTCGTTTAAAGACTGTTGATTTTTTATATCATAATGCCATTAGTTTCATTTTTGTTTGTTTAATGTTTGAAAAATTGTTATTTATTTGTATTGTTTTTTTGCTTTTTTTATAGAAATGATGATTTTTATTTGAAGTGTATAAAACTGAATCTTTTTCAAATTCGTTGTTAAGTTATTTATTTTTGCAGAATAACATTTATTGAAGATAAAATGGCGATGAGAGAAGGTATGGAAGGTAGCGGAAAAAAAGGATTTTGGAATCTAAGGAAATATCAATGAGGAAATTGGTTGCGGGGGCCGGAT
>NZ_VCDN01000102.1:0-349 GCF_033949405.1 Xenorhabdus santafensis
GCCCCCGGAGGCGCTCTGACGACGGTCAAGTCCCAGCGTCACCAGTGGGATGGGGGTGTAATTCACACCGAGGGTAAAGGCGGCCGGATTTTTCTGCCGCTGTTTTTCACTCAGCAACCCGACTTCGTTACCGAAATATTGTTCGTAAGTCAGTTTACCGCCCAACTGAGGATAGGTTGGTACATAGCCCTCTGCCCGCAGGTCAAAGCCGTTGGCCGGGCGTTCTTCATAATCGGTCAGTTTTTTGCCGTCTTTCCAGCCACTGGCACGGAAATAGCCGTTGGCCGCGAACTTCATAAAGTCACGGGCGTATTCCGCCCCGATACCAAAACGGGTATGGTCGCGGGTA
>NZ_VCDN01000103.1:0-12797 GCF_033949405.1 Xenorhabdus santafensis
GTTGGGTACTAATTGTCAACTGTGAGCGCTTTTCATTTGCCACCCAAACAGTCTCAAATCGACCCGCATTGCTCGCGGTGTAGCGAACAGTATGACGAATATTTCGATGGCCCAAATAGTCTTGAATCCGGCGGGTATCGACACCATTGTCTGCCAGCGCATAACCACAAGCATGCCTCAACATGTGCGGATTCGCGCATATCGATAATTTTGCTTTCAAACTGGTCTGCCTAATGATTTTATAGACTTGTTGACGGGATATCCGCTGCCCGTTTCGGGAGAGAAACAGCCACTCGGTATTATCATCAGACCACCTATGCGGCGGCGCTTTGGATAAATAACGCTGCCGTTCCACCAGCCAGTGGCGAAGCAACTGGATTTCGCGCTGCACCAAAGGGTGAATGGTGGAAACCCCGTTTTTCAGGCGCTGGACACGCAGGCTGCGGTTATGCAAATCCACATCAGACAGTTTCAGGTTCAACAGTTCAGAGACACGAAATCCGTGAATAAACCCCATAAATATCATGCAGATATTCCTCTCCGCATGTGCTTGTTTGCCCAACTCCCGCAGCAGGACTTCAATTTCCGGTTGGGTCAGGTAGGTGCGTTTTAGCATGGTTTTCTCTCCAAAAAATAATGGATGCCTGTTTTATCAGGCTGTTGCGATATGCCCGGCATCTTTCAAATGGCCTCTTTGTAGGCTGCATTTATTCCCTTGCCGCCGCAACGCCTCTTGAAATCCATCGGGTATCAAATACTGTAGTAAATCATTCATTAGTGTTGTTGATTATTTGCAGAGTGCAAGGCGAGTGGATGGATCTTTTACCTTAACAGCGTTTACTGGGATACCAGATAAGCACGCCAATGACATCATATTAATCAATATGACTGACTCAAATGCTTGACGGTAAGTTCCGGTGTATAGACAAAATCTGGATAATAAAAAAGTGTCGGACAGGCGACCGACACTTTATCAATAATCTGCTGTTTTTATAGCAAGGCAACAACTGCCCAAAGCATCAGCTTTTGGCGACTGAATCTACCAACGCCATTTCTTCACTGCTGAGGAGTTTTTCGATATCAACCAGAATCAGCATGCGTTCATCAATGGAACCCAACCCTGTCAAATATTCTGTTGATAAAGTGACGGCGAATTCGGGCGCAGGACAAATTTGATTTTCTTTCAGTGACAGCACATCAGATACGCCATCAACCACAATTCCGACGATTCGATTGAGCAAGTTCAAGACAATAACAACCGTGTTGTCATTGTATGTGACGTCTTCCTGTGAAAATTTAATTCTCAAATCAATGATAGGTACAATCACCCCACGCAGGTTGGTGATCCCTTTGATAAAACTAGGTGTGTTTGCAATCCGGGTCACTTGGTCATAGCCACGGATCTCCTGCACTTTCAGTATTTCAATTCCATATTCTTCGTCACCCAAGGTGAAAACCAGATATTCCTTTCCGGTCGTTTCCCCCGATAATTTATTGAATTCTTCTACGGCTGACATGGTGTTACCTTTTTAATTTAAGATGACTATCCCCTTCATCTTTCAAGCTACTGTCCGACAAAAGTACTGCCAGAGCAACAACTTGAAATCGATGGGTCTCTTTTATTTGTTATTCACAGTTTCCGTTTTGTGCATAGCCAACTGTTCATGATTGAGCTTTTGCAAAGCAGGTATGTCTATGATGAGCGCAACACTTCCATCCCCCATAATGGTGGCCGCCGAAATACCCGGTACTTTGCGGTAATTGCTCTCAATATTTTTAACAACAACTTGATGCTGCCCGACCAATTTATCCACCAGCAATGCATAACGGCGCCCTGCACTTTGCACGATGACCGCAATACCTTTTGTCGGATCGGTTTCCCCATTCGGGATATCGAATATGCGATACAATTCAAGCAACGGTAAATATTCGCCACGAACCTGCAACAATTTTTCATCACCGGCCAACGGATAAATATCTTCTTCCTGTGGTTGCAGTGAACTGACGACTGCTCCCAATGGCAGAATGAAAACTTCGTTATTAACCCTGACAGACATCCCATCCAAAATCGCCAATGTCAGTGGAAGCAGAATGCGGATAACGGTTCCCTTTCCTTCCTGAAAGTTGATCTGAATCTGCCCGCCCATATCCTGAATATTGCGTTTGACCACATCCATGCCAACACCACGGCCAGATACATCCGTTACGACTTCGGCAGTTGAAAAACCAGGGGCAAAGATCAACATGGCAACTTCTTCATTGCTCATGTTTTCACTGACGTTCAAGCCTTGAGATTGTGCTTTCGCCAGAATCTTTTCGCGATTTAGACCAGCACCATCATCAATCGCCTCTATGCAAATATTCCCACCCTGATGTTCAGCCGCCAGAGTCAAATTGCCGGTTTCCGATTTTCCAGCTGCAAGGCGTTTTTCCGGGCTTTCAATACCGTGGTCGAGGCTGTTTCGCACCAAGTGGGTCAGAGGATCAATAATCCGCTCAATCAAACTCTTATCCAGTTCTGTTGAGCTGCCTATCAATGTCAGTTCTACCTTTTTATTCAGCTTTCCGGCTAAGTCTCGAACCAAACGTGGATAACGGCTAAAAACATATTCCATTGGCATCATACGAATGGACATGACAGATTCTTGCAAATCCCGTGAATTTCGCTGCAATTGCGCCATACAACTCAGCAATTCACTGTGTTTTGTAGGTTCCAGTCCATTGCAGTGCTGCGCTAACATAGATTGGGTAATAACCAATTCACCGACTAAGTTGATAAGTTGGTCAACTTTTTCAACCGCAACACGGATGCTGGATGATTCCACACGTTGGCGCGGTGATCCTGCGGCTGGGCGAGGTGCTGGACGCCCCATTTCACGTACTTCATTTTTTTTCGAAGTATCTGTTGCTTGTCGTGTATTTGCAGTTTCTGTGCTTTTTGTTGCAGAAATCTCGTTTACGCTGTCTTTTATAGCTTTTTCTATTTCTGCATTATTTTCGGCAACGGCATGTTCCGATACCGTGTTTTTTTCTGTTTTGGTATCCTTGCTGCCTGCCTGAGATTCATTTGTCGGCAAAAATGTTATCTGTTCAGGTTCGACCACAAAACACAAGACTGCTGTAATATCATCTTCTGTCGCTGACGTGATTAATGAGGCTTCAATACTGTCTGAAGTTTGCTCTACATCATAGATATCCCCCAGATGCGCCAACTCATCTTTCATCAAAGCAACTTCGCGCTCTTTCAATCCAGATAAATGAACACGGATACTTCCATTCGAGGAATTTTCTGCGGCAGCCGATGAAGGTATTGCTGCGGCCTGTTCTTCCGTGGCATGATTTTCAGCGTTACTTTCAATATTATTTACGACATCATTATTTACAGCATCACTTCCACCATTATTTGCAACACCACTTGCCACTTCATCCATCACGGATCCGGTTGGTGCTACAGATGTTGCAGTGAAATTTCCTGCCTGCTTTTCTCCCTGTCCCTCCTCCTGTAGTTCTAGTGCAAGCTGACGCAGTGTCTCGCAGATATAATTGAATGTATCTTCATCCGGCTCCTGAGAACTTTTATAGGCATCCAATTGTTGCTGCATAATGTCTTTCGCTTCTAAAAACAGGTTGATAATGTCAATGGTCAGGCGTATTTCGTCACGTCTGGCACTGTCGAGTAGATTCTCCAAAACATGCGTTGTTTGTTGCAGCTTAGTGAAACCAAAAGTTGCAGCGCCCCCCTTAATGGAGTGGGCGCTGCGAAATATTGCGTTTAACTGTTCATGCTCAGGTTCATCAGCGTTGAGCAGCAATAAATGCTGCTCCATATCTGCCAACAGTTCATCTGCTTCATCAAAGAAAGTCTGATAAAACGCGGTCATATCCATCGTTACTTACTCTGTCATCTTAGTATCACTCTGCGGTTCAACCGTCGGCTGTTCCGGTGTTGTGATTTCATGTTTTATAATCACATGGGATTGTTCGGCGGGTGGATGAGCAGGCATTCCCTCATTCGAATCCATTCTGATGACTTCTTTCATATCCATACTGTCGTTAGCTGTCATGGCGTTGCCGCCACTGTTTTCCTGCTCAATTCTTTTTTCTGCATCTTTATTCAGTACAATGATACTGATACGGCGGTTGACCGGTGCGTTAGGATCAATTCCTTTCTGCATGCTGACCGTGGCAGCCATTCCCACGACTCGCAAAATTTTGACTTCATCCAGACCACCAAGCAGTAGTTCACGCCTTGATGCATTAGCCCTGTCAGAAGAAAGTTCCCAGTTACTGTAACCCCGTTGACCACTGGCATACTGTAAATTATCAGTATGTCCTGACAGACTGATTTTATTAGGTATATCGTTCAAGATCGGCGCAATTGCCCGCAAAATATCGCTCATATAACTTTCAACTTTTGCGCTGCCAATCATGAACATCGGGCGGTTTTCCCGATCGATAATCTGAATGCGTAACCCTTCATCCATCATGTCAATCAACAAGTGGGGACGTAATTCTTTAAGGCGAGGATCTGTAATGATCAATTGATCAAGTTGCTGGCGCAATCGATTTAGCCGACGAGTTTCTTCACTAGTTTCAATCACTTTAGATTGGCGGAAAACTTCCCCGTCCTGCTGGAAAACATCATCCCCTCCCCCAGGGATTGGATTAGTGTTATCACTGCTTTGTTTTCCTTTATTAATTGCTACCTGCAAAGGAGTGCGAAAATATTCCGCAATGCTGGTCAATTCTTGTGGGCTGGCGATCGAGATCAACCACATCACCAGAAAGAACGCCATCATTGCAGTCATAAAATCAGCGTATGCAATTTTCCATGATCCACCACAGTGGCCCGGATCATGTTTTTTACGCTTTTTTACCCTGATGACAGTAACATTATTCGCTCTCATAATTATTCTTCAACTTCTTGTTGTACAGGAGATTTAACCCGACGAACATGCTCTTCAAGTTCAGTAAATGAAGGACGATCGGTGAGGAATAGTGTTTTGCGACCGAATTCAACGGCTATTTGTGGTGCATAACCATGCAAGCTGGAAAGCAGTGTTACTTTGATGCATTGCATCATTTTCACTTGTTCACCGCTGCGCTGACGAAGAAGTGTCGCCAGAGGGGAAACAAAGCCGTAAGCCAATAAGATCCCTAAAAATGTTCCCACCATGGCATGAGCGATCAGCGCACCCAGTTCTCCGGCCGGACGATCCGCAGATCCCAAGGCATGGACAACTCCCATAACCGCCGCAACAATCCCGAATGCCGGTAATGAATCTCCCACCATCGCCAAGCTAGTGGCAGGTATCTCACTTTCCTGTTCGTAAGTCTCAATTTCTTCATCCATCAAGGCTTCGATTTCATGAGGATTCATATTGCCGCTGATGATCAGACGCATATAATCCGTGATGAAATCCATCAGATTCTGATCTTTCAACAAACGGGGATATTGTGTGAAGATATCGCTTTGATGTGGATTTTCGATATCCCTTTCCAAAGATAACAGCCCGTGCTGGCGAGATTTGGACAGCAAGCGAAACTGAAGCGCCATAAGATCCATATACATCGCTTTGTTATATTTCGATCTGCGCAATATTTTTGGTAAAACACGCAGTGTTGCTTTGATCGCTTTGCCATTGTTGCCCACGATAAAAGCACCAATTCCCGCACCTGCAATAATCAAAAATTCTGCTGGTTGATAAAGTGCGCCCATGTGGCCACCGACAAGCAGATAGCCACCAATTACCGCACCAAAAACCACGATATATCCTAAAAGTACTAACACGCGATATCCTTTAGCTAAGTTGGTAAGCAGATGGGATTTGAACAGAGCGAATTGAGAATTGAGAAATGAAGAAGGGTGTGGTGACAAGTTACAGGTTTATCCCCGTCGCCTTTCAAGTTGCAACTTTGTTGGCCGGGCTCACTTACCCCAGTCACATAGTTAGCTATGTTTCTGGGGATCCGTTCCCTTGCCGCCTCGACGCAACTCGAAATCCATAGGGTTTATGCCCAAACCTGTAACTTGAATTTTACTTTCCCATTTAAATTCACATAGCTTGCTGAGCAAATCCATCCAGCATTTGTGAATTAGTATCGGCAAGTTGCGAGGAAAGTTTACGTTTTTTTACCGCTCGTGAAGGTGGTTGGCAAAGACTGCAAACAAAGCTATTTACCGGTTGGTGGGCATGAGTGATAAAAGTTCCGCCACAGCAACGGCATCCCGTTGGTTGCAACATGCCACTATCAACAAAACGAACCAGTGTCCAAGCCCTGGTCAATGCCAAAACTGGCCCTTCTCCATTTTCCTCTGGGGGACATTGTTCAAGGTACAGACGATAGGCTCTGACAACAGCCTCTACACCTTCACAATGTCCGCTTTTCAACAAAAAACGGTAAGCATTGTAGAACATTGACGAATGAATATTCTGTTCCCAAGTCATAAACCAGTCTGTTGAAAAAGGGAGCATTCCTTTAGGCGGAGGACTTCCCCGCAATTCCTTATACAGTCTGATCAATCGACCTCTGCTTAACTGCGTTTCACTTTCAAGCATCTGTAAACGCGCGCCTAAGCTGATGAGTTCCATTGCCAAATGAATATCTTTCGCTTCCTGAACAATACTTTTTTCAGCCATCTTTACGCTCTTTTCTTGATTGAAGTGTCATCTTGCGCGGATAACTGCTGAAAAAGATGAGTAGACAACAAAATACCGGTGTGAATTTGTTGTAGATCGTCCACCCGCGATTCCTTTGTTAACTGCTGTACTGTTTCGTGGTCTTCAAAACGAAAATGGCAAATCAGTTGGTTCGTTTCAGCTAATTTTACTAACTGAGGCAATGTCAGCTCGGCCAACGTATCAGCCATCGATTCACTAATACCTAAACGGAACATCGCAGATGCTTTCTCATGGTTAATTAGCCGCTGTGCTAAAAGCAAATACGATAAATTTATGTCATAAATATGTTTGAGCAATTCAAGCGTACTCATTTTTATATATCCCGTCCGATTACATGAAAAAATTAAATTAAGTGATCAAAGAATCACTCACGACAAAATTACCAGTAGCATGAGATTCAATAATCTCCGACATAACTGAAATATACATCTTTAGCCAGAGCAGTAACTGTCCTTTGTATTACTCTTGGGATCGCCCAATTTCTAAAATATTTCGGTAATGGGTTGTGAAAGTATTATTGCGTCATCTGGGTAATGCACTTGCCACAATTGATTAAGAATATTCTTAATGCTAATTAACTTTACTCCTGAATCATCGACTTATACAACGGAGAATATATGTCATTTTAAATACTATGTGATCTAGATCACAAAACTGACACTTTTTATTATGATTCTAGCTCATTAACTATTCAAGCAATAGGAAATGGAAAATAGTCCACAATTAATAAGTTAAATTATCTAAATAAAAATATTAGAGATTGTTTTTTGTTTTATGCGATCTATTAAACTTATAAATCCAAAATAACGATAAAAAATCCTTCCCTTAGTGAAATTAAGAAGATCTAAGCGTAATTTGCATCTTGATAATGTAGGTAGGTACTCATCTTCCACTATAACTTGATTTAGATCATAGTTATGCCAAATTTATTAATTATATGTAAATACTAGTTATTAAAAAGATACCAGTCTGATCATTTTTAGTTTATGATCGTGTTTTTTTCAAACAGAAGAAAGTTAAGTGGTTCAACCACTTGATAGACAAATCTTATACAGAATTCAAAAATAAGATAAAATACAGTATGATATTGAAATAAAAAAACATCTACTCCAAAAACCCCATCAAACACAAGCGCCAAGGCTTTGCTAATTCAATAAAATACACTCCAACCCCAAGCTGACAGAGCCATTATCCACCATCAATATTGATAAGTTTATCTAAACAAAAATCAAATAAATATAGACCAATAGTGGTATAATTTTAACTAAATGCCTGCAACTGATTATTTCCCCTCACAGACCAGCTCGCACCCAAAATTAATAAGATAAACTAATGTGTGTATTTTATGCCCATCTCAGAAATGATAAGAATAATAAATGTTTTTTAAGGTGTATCAGAGCCAACAAACTGATGGATTGATGCAGAAAAAAAACACCTATTGACTAAAAATCAATTTACTTAGATAACGTAAAATATAGATATAAAATCATTCCCAAATGCAAATTTGGCAATAATTTGTTATTGTACAAAATACAATTGAAAGAAGAATAGATATTTAAAATAAAATAAAATACTTAATATGGATAAAATAAATATAAAAAAGGATTTTATCCTACTTAATTTTAAATGAAATCAGAAATAGATGATTTAAACTTCCGTTTCAAATAAGAAAAATGGCAGCTAAATATAACGCTATTATTTCCTTAAATTCATTTTCATTGTGATAGACAGTTCATATTCAAAGAATAACATCAATTCCTATTCTAAATATTCGTAAAATTTTTTTTCTAATGCAGGTTTCAATGACAGACATTCTGTTTAGGCTACTCTCTTCACCTAAACAGAATAAGATGTTAAATAATGAGAATTATTTACGACCATTCACCACAACAGTGAACGCAAAGCGCTTCATCATTTGATGATCTTGCAATAGCTAATTAGTGTCTTAATTAACCGTAGGACACTGCCTTACTATAGAGCTATAACCCAGTTAGGTTACTAAAGGAATAAATAGAATGTAAGTAGTCAGTACTAATATTATTAGTGCTATTAATAAAATGAGTAATGCACTACCGTGGCAACAAAAGAAATTTCTTGTGTGCATAATATACACAAAATTCTTACTGGCTCCCACTCACTTTCTGCAACCCATCTTGATAGAGATAAAGGAGGACTTTCTGCGTGGTGCACGGCAACTACATGCTGTATCACAGCCTATGCCTTGATGCGAGCAGCATGAGCAAAATCGTTTCAGAGCAGAAAATACTCAATCTTTTTTGCATTTCACTGGCTGGCAATTTTAAGCAACAATTGCTCAATTCTGCCTTATGCAAAAACAGCAGTGAAATATCGTACATTAGGTTTTGTACGAGCAAATGAATGGACAACATCAATAAAAATGGAATAAATGCGCTGGTGAGCAAGCAATAAATAAGTTTATTGAATTTTAGATCAATATAATATTTAAATATTCTATAATTATACCAAACGTTTTCCTTGCCTTAATTACCCCCCTTCTAATACCGACAGGTTTCTTCAGGCAAAATGATCCATCTGATCTTTTGTAACATCAGTGCTTGTATCAAGAAAAATTTTGGCAGCCTCATCCACTAATGCCAGAACAGAATTTATTCCATAATCATAAAGATCGGCGACATGCGCTTTATTATGTAATGATTTTAAAATATGTGATTTTTTTGAGTGGGATTAACTTACAAAAACTGACCTTAATCCACTTTTTTTGAAAGGTCTTCATCTCTCATTAGCTCAATACAAAGGTAAATGAGAATATTTCCAGAATCTAAATCCACTTTGTGACAAACTTGAGCGGCAATTACAGGATTATCTCCGGTAATTAACTTAACCGAAACCTCATTTCATTTAATGCCGAAATGTCATTGTTACACTCTCTTTTAACAACTATAAAAATGTTAATAAGGTAGACCGAACTCGCCATTTTTCGGCTACCACAAAAAAGCGAGATTACACTTCATCACGACTTAACACCTGTGTCGCTCAGATTAACACCTTGAAACCTTGTTCGTTATTGCTGCTAACCAGTTCCATTGCATTGTTGTAGCTTTCTTCAGTAAGAGGAATTATTTTCTCTTTTATCCTTATATGGGAGCAAACTGATAACACTTTCTCAGTCACATATTTAAAAACAATTTATTGTTTTTTAAACAAAATACGCTCAAAAATTGACAGGCAGTATCGGAGGGGAGTAAAAGGTAACTCATCAATTTTTCTGTAGCCATAGTTGAAATTAGTACGCTGATTTCAACTGTTACACCAGATAATCGTTTGTTTCATTATGCTTCTGCTGAGCTTTTATAGAAGTATCTAGCCAAGTTCAATGCCGTACAGGAGCCTCTTTTCCTTTCCTCTGTATATAAATAGTACCGGAGAATAATTTTGCCCAGCACCTTACCCTTATGATCGTTCCATAACAATTTCTAACATAATAATTAGAAGCAATACAATTAACATCATAATTATTATCATGCACTGTAAAAAACATACAGACATTATTTTTTGCCCGATTTGCTTTCAATTGTTATAAGAGCACGCCTTCACACCAGATGCCATGAAAACAACCAGCTTTTGGTTGGGCAGGATTCTTTTCATATGAACATTATTTGGCTGATCACTTGATGGACAAATTCTATTCGAGATATGTGATGTGTGAGCAAGATATATGATGAGAGAAAGAGGTGAGCTAAATATTGAGAGCATCGTATTTATTGCTTTCTATATATACCTTTTGAGAATAACTAATAACAATTTGTTTTGAATGCACACTCCAATTAGAACCATCCCAAATACAGCATACGATAAGAAATGAGGAACAATACGGAACGAAAAGTGATCGGTGTTAACTGCATAACTCTTTCCATGAGGTTAAATTAGATGGTTAATGTTAAACAAAATGGTGTCAAATGGGTAATTAACCGATTAATTATTCAGTTTATTGGCCGATTGAATATGCGTTATTGAACAAATTTTAAGAGCTACCATACAAAAATTGCGGGCATGGCTGTCTCCCGGCTAACTTTATTTACTGAGATTCTATCTTGTAACATTTATTCTTCGGTTCTCATATAGAGCACATCGGTCTCCCTGCTTCTTCCTTTTCCTTACCTCCTTGCTATAACGCAGATTGCGATTTATCAGGTACTAAGGTTATTGGCTATATGGCAACAACAAAAAATTCTCTCATTTGTTATATATAATAAGTTTCCTATGAAAACTATTTATCTGTAAATTACAGGCAATAGGCAACTTAAAGAGATATCTCTTTTGTGTACGAAATATATTGATGGCGAATATTTAATTCAGGTTGATTATTTTTCTGTGACCGGAAGGAATAAAAAATGAATATTCTACATTTAATTAGTGCGTTGCTGATAGCGTTGCTTTTGGGTTTATAGTCACAAAGAATTTTTCGTCGAGTGGGTAGAAATTATGCTATTTAAGCAGTTCCCACCATTTTAGGTAGCAGTGAACCAAGTGGAAATGGGCTGCGATGCACCACTTATCTTATTCTTCTCTTTGCCCTATCTTTATCTTGCCTGGCGATTTGGTGATTTTCTGGCGAGACAATATCTCTCAACTTCTTGAGATCAAATAATTTCAGGCTGGGAATGGTGAAATGCAAGTACAAAGATGATAAAGGGAATTTCGTAGTTCAGAAAAGCAAAAAGCCCGCCAGGGCATTTTTAAACCGGCGAGCTCAGTAAGGCTTAAAGGCAATTAGATAGCATTTACATTCGCTGCTGCTGGGCCTTTGGCACCATTTTCAATGGTGAATTCTACGTTCTGGCCTTCAGCCAGAGTTTTGAAACCGTTACCTTGAATGGCAGAGAAGTGTACGAATACGTCTTTGCTACCATCAGCTGGAGTGATGAAACCAAAGCCTTTAGATTCGTTGAACCACTTCACTTGACCTTTCATTTTGTCAGACATTTGACTTTCCTATATATCAAAAAAAACTCGCCACCTCGGGCATGTGTTGGCCAGTATCAGCTATTACTTATGGAGGCACTAAGAAGGAAACGGTCAACAAAGGCTACCAAAGATAGCACTTACACATAACTCATTAACTCAAGATGTCGTACATAAAGTAGGTCTGTTAATCAGGCCAGACGCATTAACGCATTAACGCACACGAATAGCAACCTTTTTATGTATTATCGTTTTAAAAAAACTGAATACGCTCAATATTAGAACAAAATAATATAATAAAAGGGGGTGTTTATAATTTTATTTGATTTATTCAACTTTTGTCTTAGTAAAAATACTGATATTACTCACTGACAATAACAATTTTCCAAATAATTTAAAGTAATTGCTATACGGATACATGTACCAGACATGTTAACCTTTGATAATAGTACTACTTTCAATTCGGTTACGTTTTGACAAAACTTTTCTACAAAAATAAGTGGGATAGTATTATGAACATCATCAAACAGATATTGATTCAGGATCTTGAGCGGATCAATCTTAAAGAGCATCGTGATGGTAAAGTGCATTTTAACAGCATTTTCATTCGCCACCATCCATACCTATGTCTGGCGATGGTTGTTGCTTATGCCCTTTTTGCCGCACTCATGTTATATGCACCCTATTTTGGCCCATGGTCCCTTTTTGCATTTACTGTAGCTTTTATCATTATGGCTGCTGTTTTGCTCTTTGATATCAAACCAATCTATCATTTTGAGGATATTGACGTACTTGATCTACGTGTATGTTATAACGGTGAGTGGTTCGTTAACGAACGTGTATCCCAAAATGCGGTCAATAAGATACTCGCCCACCCCCGAGTACCTGACGAAATGAAACATGACATCAAACGCATTATGAAAAGAAAGCACGGTATTTGTTTTTATGATGTGTTTATGCTCAGTTGCTCAGAACAATCACCTTATGCGCAATCTATGAGTATGGTGAATAAAAGTGCATAAATTCAACACATTAGTACAACAATAACGCAATGTGAACATATAGCAGGCAAGCAATGAGAAAAGCGAATTTTTACGTTGACACTATGAAAGTACATCGTTAATATTCGCCCCGTTCTCAGGAACAACTCAATTCCTCCATAGTTCAGTC
>NZ_VCDN01000104.1:0-6986 GCF_033949405.1 Xenorhabdus santafensis
CTGGGACGATTATCGTCAGCGCCACGGCATAGGGGCAGCAAAGCAGGCATTCAGCAACGGGCTATATCAGATCAGGGAGAAAGAGCCAGTGGACGCAGAAGCAACAGAGAACAACGAAGCAAAGCCAAAAAAGGCCGCTAACAATCTGGCACAAATGGCAGCCAGTCAACGCGGGGCATTATTGGTTGAGCATTACCAAAAAATCGCGGTACATGCTGAAAGCGAAGCCGTTTATCACTATAACGGTACGACATGGGAAACCCTGTCAGATAACGAGCTGCGTCGCACAATGGTGACAATTTTCGACCAGCACGACACCCCGTACAGCCCGAATGGGATCAACAACGCTATCTGTGCTATGAAATTGCAAATTCCGGTTATTGGTGAACAACGGCAGGATTTAATCGGGTTTTGTAATGGCGTGTATGAATTATCGACACAACAATTTACCCCACACCAGCCGGAACATTGGCTCATGAACCATAACGGCATTGAATTTACCCAACCTGCTATCAGTGAAAACTTGCCGGAACATGCCCCTGATTTTTACCGCTGGTTATCTCATGCGGCAGGGCAGAATGAAAACAAAATGAATCGCATCAAAGCCGCCCTGTTTATGATTCTGGCAAACCGTTATGACTGGCAGCTCTTTATTGAGGTAACAGGCGAAGGCGGCAGCGGTAAAAGTGTGTTTACGTATATCGCTACCTTATTGGCAGGCGAACATAACACCGCCAGTGGCAATATGAGAGCACTGGATGAAGCCAGAGGCCGTTATCAGTTTGTTGGCAAAAGCTTAATTACGCTGCCCGATCAGGTTAAATATGTCGGCGAAGGGGCAGGCATTAAGGCCATTACAGGCGGCGACCTGATTGAAGTTGACGGAAAATACGAGAAGCAATTTTCTACTATCATCAAAGCCGTGGTATTAGCCACCAATAACGAGCCAATGAGCTTTACAGAACGCAATGGCGGCATTGCACGGCGGCGGGTGATATTTCCGTTTAATATTCCGGTCAAAGAGTCCGAGAAAGACCCACAGTTGCCGGAGAAAATCAGTCGGGAACTGCCTGTGATTATTCGCCATTTATTAACCGAATTTGCCGACCAGAATAAGGCTAAAAAACTGCTACAGGCGCAACGCGATTCGAACGAAGCGTTAACAGTAAAAAGTCATTCCGATCCGTTGTATCGCTTTTGCGGTTATCTGGTGTCTGTCAATGATGCAACCGGGATGAAGATGGGCAATAAGAACATCAGCCCACGCGCACCGAGAATGTATTTATATCATGCTTATCTTTCTTTTATGGAAGCGCACGGCTTTGAACGTCCGCTGACACTGACGAAGTTTGGTGAATCCATTCCCA
This sequence comes from Xenorhabdus santafensis, assembly GCF_033949405.1. NCBI lineage: Bacteria > Pseudomonadati > Pseudomonadota > Gammaproteobacteria > Enterobacterales > Morganellaceae > Xenorhabdus > Xenorhabdus santafensis. The sequence goes on from NZ_VCDN01000104.1 coordinate 1,368, forward strand.
AGATTATGCTGGAATACCGGAAGGAGTATCGAAAAGTGCGAACCAAGAAAGGCTATATTTATAACGTCGAATTATCGGAAGAGGCTGAAGAATGGCTACCCTCTGTGCCTGAATGTCGAGATTTTAAATCACCTATATAAAACTTTTGGCTTTAGGTCTGCATTCCATACACCACTTCAAATATCTAACTGTATTTAAAAGAAAATAATAGATGTATAGTTATTTTTTAACAATACATCAACTGTACATTCTCTTCATTAATCTAAAAAGTAGGTGAACAGGTGATACAGTCAGTGAATATCATATTAATTGCATCAAACCCAGATGTAGCAAGGCTTTCAGCGTATTGTGTAGAGGGTGCATAACTGAGAGGGTGAAAAAGATTTTCAGGGGGGGGAGGAAATAAAAGCTCTTATATAAAAATCTTCGTTGTATTAGTCATCACTTGATCTAGTAGAACTCCCAGACAGAAAAGCATACAAATACAGTAAATAAAATCGTTCGCTTCCGGCTCTGTGCCCTCTACAGTAAGGTGCTTGGGCGGGTTATGAGCAAGAAGCGGACTGACTCGTTCTATAGCTAGCAATAGCTATCAAGTCACTAGCGGCGTTTCAAAACACCTTCATCCAAAAGCCATTCTATATCATCAGAAAATGTAGGAGCAGTAATTAAAAACTGTTTGCATATAGAACACACTAGGTGGGTCAACTCAGACTCAAGAATTCCTTGGTTAGCCCCATAACCGGGGACTAACAGATATTTCAGGCTATTCCTCTGAACATCCGTTATTTTATACGCATTGTTCGCTGCAACATCTAGAATTAAAAGACGTCTTGCAATATTCATGCGGCATGGAGCTATTTCGAGTCTAGCTCCATACTCGACCACATAGCCAAGCTCGATGCATACAGACGCAATTCGGTTGATTTCTTGAATAGGGTAACCATCGGATTCAAGTGCATTAAAAACAGACTCCTTTGACCCATCACCACTTGTTAAAATAGAATGCTCAAATTCTATTGGCGTTAGAAATTCTATGTTTTGTAGCTCTCGCCTTAATCTTATTAAGATGCTTTTTACTTGAAAAAAAGAAGCTGTATTATCAAAAGATAACATATGAGCTAAATCACCACGCAATGAAGCGTAATATCCTGCGCCATCAAGATATTCTACAAATCTCGCAGATGGATATTTTTCGAGAGTGAATACTCTCGAGCTTTGAGTTTGATCTACAACTTTATGAGATACACTTCCAGAATCTCCAGCATAAAACTGAGACTGAATAAACAGCTTAGGCTTGGGTTCCCAATCATCTATCTTATAAGGAAGAATAAAGTCATATGCCCTTGTCTTCTTTTTTCTTTTGCCATCTTCAATAATTTCTTCCTCACCGATGGTTACATCATTAATATTGAAATCAGAATTAGGACGCAAACCAATTTTTGTGAGTTTCTCTCTAAGGATGTCTTCTGTTATATGGCCGCCGGAAGCAGAAACGCTACCGCGAACCTTAAAGATTGTGCAAGAGTTGAGCAAAAATCTTCCTAAAGGAAGTTCGATAGATAACCTATTTAAATCGATATATGAGCGACAAACTGCCCAGAATTGCAATGTCTCTTCATCATCTTCAAGGATAAGATTAGTATATTCCTTAAGTAGTATTCTCAGGTAAAGCCCCAAATCAAAAAAAGGCTCCGTTTTAACAGCATGAATATATTTTTCATGCGAGCCTACTAGGCATGAAGCTAAAGACTTCGCAATAAAATCAGACTTTGTTGTCGATGGAATTTCATTAAGTCGAAACATTATTAATTTTTTTTGTGTCCCTCGTTTCGGTATAAGAGGTTTTATATCACTATCTTTCAACTTGATCAGAAAATGATTCTTTAGATTATTATCCGTAGCGCCTGAGGTCAAAAATAATAAATTGAAAAATGATTCATAAAATTCAGCAACTCGTTGTTCATCTTCAATAAATGACTCACCAGTAACAAGTGCAGTACTGGCGCTTATAACAGAATTGCACAAATTATCTATGCTACAAATTTGATAGTTTGAAAAATCATCAAGGTAATGAGATATAGACTGAATGCACTCGCAAAGTGATTTTATTTCTGAGTTAAATTTATCACTATCTTTTATTCTTTCGAGCTTCGGTGTGAGCCATTGGTCAAACTCTACTAGCTGCTCCGAGGTTTCAAGATTTTCTGTGAGAAGCCGCATCATTCATCCTTCTGTTAAAATTGAATTTAAACACTGCTATAATACCTCAGATAAAGAGGGTTTAGCATGATATCAATAATAGATTTAAAAATCAGTAAGATAGAGAAAATTCTTGGACTGGAGACTCAACACCATCTTCCGCTGAATAAGGGTGATGTATCTGATGCTCTTCAAAACTTGTCCCAAACTGATGCCAGTCTCTTTGTTGGTGATAACTTACCCTACTTGAAAGAGCTGACATTGCACATTCCTGGACTTATCGATATGTGTTATATAGATCCGCCGTACAACACAGGCTCTAAGTTTCTTTATAATGACTCTCGGAAGTCGGACATAATCGGCCATTTCGGTTCACATTCTGCTTGGATGGGATTCATGCTTCCCCGCCTTGTAGCTGCTAGAGAAGTACTCAAAGAGTCAGGTGTGATTGCCATTAGTATTGATGATTATGAATACACTTATTTGAAAATTCTTATGGATTGCATTTTTGGAGAGGAAAATTTCATCGGAAATGTTATCGTCTGTAGATCAAAAAATGGAAAGGGAAGTAAAAGAAACCTTGCGTCTAACCATGAATATTTGTTGATTTATGGAAAGTCAAGTAAGGCTAGCCTTCGCGGCCAAGTTGATGAAACTGAGTACAATAAGCAAGATAAATTCGGTCAGTATAGAGTTGATGGTTTGTTCCGGAAAAAAGGTGAAGCCAGTTTAAAATCCGACAGACCAAATATGTATTACCCACTTTATTTTAATCCCGATAGTGGAGAAGTGTCTGTAGATCCCATCACTAATTGGAAAATAACCTACCCGGTTGATTCAAAAGGTATAGAAAGACGATGGCTTTGGGGGACTGAAACAGCGAGAGAAAGAGCCTGGCAGCTTTATGCTAGTAAAAAAGGTGTTATTTACGTTAAAAATTACTCTGGTGACGGTATTACGCAGAAGAGAACCAAAGTGAGATCCCTCTGGAACGAAACAGATTTCTACACCGAGAGGGGAACAAATGAGATTAACAAATTATTCGGTGCTAAGGTATTCGACACTCCCAAGCCCCTAGCTTATATAAAGAAAATAGTTGATGTTTGCTCATCCAATGACGCCCTCATTCTTGATTTTTTTGCTGGTTCAGGAACAACTGCTCACGCCGTTGCAGAGTTGAATAGTGCAGATATGGGAACAAGGAAGTGCATATTAATGGAGTCTGATTGTGAAATTCCCGCCAGGCATTTAGCTCGGAAAATGGGATTTACAACTATCGCAGAAATAACAGAGAAAAGACTTCATCTAATTCAAGAGAAGTACAATAACTTTAGCTTCCAATTGATTGAATTCTCATCTTTTCCATCCCTAAAAGCGGTTCATAACGTATAACTTCTTGGAGTGTGGGCGGTTATTTTCCGCCCTTCAATATTCTTTTTTTGTCGTGACCTCAAAAGCCTTCCATAGGGAGATGATCTTCGACACAGAGATAAATAATAGCTATTGTGTGCCGCCCCATTGATTAACATCGGTGATTTGCATCGACCAGTTGAACTCACAGCACAAAGCAGACTGTCAGATTACACAAAATAATATGCTTTTGTTTAGACCTGTTTCTGATTTTGTATAGTCACCTATCATAAATAGATAACTTCATATTATTTTTCATGGTGTTAAAAATTATAGCTAATTTAACCCATCATATTTTATATGAAACACTATGAAAAAATTACTCGAATTACGCCAACAAAAATCCGATTTAACCCATCAAATGCGTTCGCTGCTTACTAAAGCGGAAGACGAAAAACGCTCACTCAATGCCGATGAAGCCAAACGGTTTGACGAACTGCGCAGCCAATCCGACACGCTGCATACTGAAATTGCCCGTTATGAAGTATTGGCTGATGAAGAACGCAATCAGGCAAAAGCCCAACCGACCAGCAAAAAACTCAGCAATGATGAACTGCGCCACTATGTTCTGACGGGTGAAACTCGCGCCTTATCCACGGGCGTTCCGTCTGAGGGCGGCTATACTGTTATTCCCGAACTGAACAAACAAATCATGCAACAACTGACTGATGAGTCAATTATGCGCCGGATTTGTACAGTGAAAACCACACGCAGCAATGAATATAAACAGCTTGTTTCGGTCGGTGGCGCTGCCGTGGCACACGGAGAAGAAGGCAAGGCACGTGGTGAGACTTCCACGCCGAAAATGGAAGAAGTCAGCATTAAGCTGTTCCCGATTTACGCTTACCCCAAAACCACGCAAGAAATCATCGACTTTAGCGACGTGGATATTTTGGGCTGGTTGACTTCTGAAATTGCAGACACCTTTGTTGATACTGAAGAAACGGATCTGGTGAGTGGTAACGGTAGCAAAAAAGCGAAAGGCTTCTTGTCTTATCCTCGTGATACCCAAGCCGACAAAATCCGTGCATTTGGCACATTGCAGAAGCTGGAAGCTGCCAAACTGGAAGCCGATAGCCTAATTGATCTCAAGTTCCTGCTCAGGAACAAATACCGCAAGAACTCCGTATGGGTGATGAATTCCAACACCGCCGCACAGGTACAAAAGCTGAAAAACGGCAATGGCGATTATATCTGGCGGGAACGTTTACAAGCGGGTGATCCGGATATGCTGCTGGGCTTGTCTGTCCACTACCTCGAATTTATGCCGGAAGATGTGATCGGTCTGGGCGACTTCAAACGTGGCTATTTCATTGTTGACCATGAAACGGGCATTCGTACCCGTCCTGACAATATCACCGAGCCGGGATTTTATAAGGTACATACCGATAAATATTTGGGTGGCGGGCTGGTGGATTCCAACGCAATTAAGGTACTGGAAGTGAAAACATCCAGCAACTAAGCCGAAGGGGTATCGCGCCCCTTTCCAAGCCTTGGAGTCCATCAATGAAGAATGATTTTGAAATCCGCACCGCCTTACTGTCGGCCACCAATAAGACGCTGACAGGTTATGTGATTAAGTGGAACAGCCGATCACATGTGCTATGGGATGAGTTTATCGAACAGTTCGCGCCGAATGCATTTAACGCCAGTTTAGCTGCAGGGGCTGATATCAGGGCGTTGTACGAGCATGACCCGATGAACCTGTTAGGCCGTACTACGTCTGGCACGTTGCAGCTTGCCGAAGATGCCACCGGATTGCGCTTTGAACTAACCCCGCCAGATACGCAATTGGGGCACGATGTGCTGACGCTGGTTGAACGCGGGGATATACAAGGGATGTCCTTTGGTTTTCGTGTCATCAAAGATCAGTGGGATACCAGCCAGACACCTTATATTAGAACCGTGTTAGAAGCCGAATTAAGGGAAATTACGATCACCAGCCTACCCGCCTATCCTGAAAGTGGGGTAGAGATTGCCAAGCGCTCACTGAATGCCGCTAAACCC
>NZ_VCDN01000105.1:0-737 GCF_033949405.1 Xenorhabdus santafensis
AAATCATAACCACCCGAATAGCGGGTGGTTTGCTCTAGCCCTATAAGGGCATGTTACCGACTGCGCCTAAATGACGCGGCTTTCTCTTCGTTCAAGCTAAGTGTCTTTGCTACTTTGTCTCACCCCTTGAAGGGGTCTACATGTTCTTTTGTACTTAATTTATCTTGTATTAAATCTGACTTTTCTTGCTCTCTGATATATTTTTGGATTGTGGCTTCATTTAATCCTACTGTACTTACGTAGTAACCCTCTGCCCAAAATTTCCTATTGCCAAATTTGTATTTTAAGTTCGCATGCCTATCAAATATCATCAGCGAACTTTTGCCCTTTAAATACCCCATAAAGCTTGAAACACTTAACTTGGGCGGGATACTTACCAGCATATGAACGTGATCTGGCATGAGATGTCCTTCGATTATTTCGACCCCTTTATACTTACAAAGGTCTCGTAGAATCTCACCTACACTCGAACGGATACTATTGAAAATGACTTTTCGTCTGTATTTCGGCGAAAAGACGATATGGTATTTGCACAGCCACTTTGTATGTGCTGAGCTTTGTGCTTTAATTCCCATAAACACCTTTCCTTATTTAAGTTACGTATATTAGCTTGAACATCTATATCGTAACGGAAAGGTGTTTTTCTTGGTATAACCTTTGAACTCCACCCGCAAAGCGGGTGGTTTTATGTTTAAGACGCTAACGCGACTTAAACTGGCTGAAGCCATAAATAAAAA